>JASEHB010000124.1 GCA_030018745.1 Desulfatibacillaceae bacterium
GATAACCCGCTTGTTTCATGCGCTGTTGTTTGGCATATTTGGAGCAGGCCTTGCAAAGGCCGCCTCTTTCTATTATTCCGGTGCTGGCAGTCCGGATATGTCCTATATCTATGCGTCTGCCGGAGTGATGGCAATGGTGGGCCTGGTTTTTGGCTACAGCTTTTTTCAGACCTTCAAGGCTCTTGTAAGGCTGCGATAGGCCTTAAAAAACGCTTTTTGCCTGTCGTGGGCATCCGGGCCGGGAGCCAAAAATCCTGCCCGGATGTTTTTTTGCAGCAAAGGTTTTCACTGGCAAACCGGGTTGAAAAATGGACGAAAAGACAATTCTGTACTGCTCCGGGCCGCTTTTCTGCCCGGAGGAAAAGCTTGGCATGGAGGCCATTGCCAAAACCCTTGAGAGCGCGGGCTACAAAACATTCCTGCCCCAGCGGGACGGCCTGGAGCCTTATGTCATGGGCCTTGCCAATGACCCGCGGGTTACAAACAAGGCTTTTCGGCAGATAAACAGCCTTGTGCACAGGGCCATTTTCGCGGTGGATATTTACCAGGTGGCGGTTCGATGCAGCGGGCTTGTGTTCAACATGAACGGCAGGGTGCCCGATGAAGGGGCGGTGGCCGAGGCAGCCGTGGCCTTTGCCGCAGGCAAGCCGGTCATTCTTTACAAGTGCGATGACCGCAGCCTTTTCAACGGCTACGACAACTCCATGCTCCTTGGCCTTTCGGGCGATTTTTCCACAGTGAAAAGCCTGACGGCAATTCCCGCGCAGTTTGAAAAGCTTTATGCCCAAATGGAAAGCAGGGGCGGCTCATCTTACGGAAAAAATATGCCGCCCTTTATGAAAGATACCGTGGCCTTTGGCGAAAAGGTGTGGAGCTTTTTGTGCGCCACAAGGTTTTTTGAGGCCCCTGCACGCGAAATACCTGCCCGGCTAAAGGAGGTTGCAGAGCTTTGCGCACAGATGGGCAAGGGGGTTTAAAGGCCAAGCCCTGCCAAAGCAGCGGCTTGCAGCCCTTTATTTTTTCCCCCGGCCCTCTGCAACCTCAATGGCTTGGGCCAGATCCAGGGTGCCTGCATAAAGCGCACGGCCCGTTATCACGCCCATCACCCCTAAAGCCTCAAGTGGAAGCAGGGCGCGGATGTCGTCTATGGTGGAGACCCCGCCCGAAGCCACAACCGGGATGTTTGTGGCCTTGGCAAGGGCTGCTGTCTGCTCCACATTCACCCCTGTCTGCATTCCGTCTCTGGCAATGTCTGTGAAGTTTATGGCAGCCACAGAGCAGTTCTCAAAACTCTGCACAAGCTCTATGGCCGGAATGGATGTGGTCTGGGTCCAGCCCTCCACAGCCACCATGCCGTTTTTTGCATCAATGCCTATTATGACGCGGCCCGGATTCTGGGCAGCAGCGCGCCTCACCCAGTCGGGATTGCGGACTGCTTCGGTACCCACAATCACGCTGTCCACACCCAATTCCAGCCACATTTCTAAAGTCGCGCGGTCCCGTATGCCCCCGCCCACCTGAATTGGCACGGAAACAGCATCCAGAATGGCCTTTATGGCATCAACATTTTTGGGGCTTTTTTCAAAGGCTCCATCCAGATCCACCACATGGATGCGCCTTGCGCCCATATCCTCCCATTTGACGGCCATTGCCGCCGGGTCGTCCCCGTAAACCGTCTGGGCGTCCGCCCTGCCCTGGGAAAGGCGCACGCAAAGCCCCTGCCTTATATCAACTGCCGGAATTATTATCATGGCGCCGGAAAGGTGGCGAGTTTTTGCATAAGGCCTGTGCGGGCAAGCTGCGCGGCTGTAACCCATGTGCCCTTGTGCTTTACAAAATCGCCTATTTTTAAAAGGTTATCAGCCAACGGCTTCTGTGCCTCATCAAAGCGGGCAGACCAGATGACCCTGCCGTCCGCCACCCTTACAAGATGAATGCCAAAAGCCACGGAAGCCGGGCTTTCCGCGGAATAGGGATTTCCCACCCTTTCTGCAAAACGGAAAACATGGCCCACCACAACTGCATCCGCCTCTGCGGCCCTGCCCATGCCCAAAGCCAGGGCAAGCTCATCCATGCTGGCGTCTCCATCTGCCAGGGCATGGGCTTTGGCCTCCTCTGCAAGGGCGGATGAAAGCACCTTGAAGCCCTTTTCCTCCAGGGCTGTCTCCAGCCAGACGGTCAGAAGCGCAGGGGAATCCGGTAGCACCGGGCCTGTGAAAAACAGATTCCCTGAAATGGGCGAGCGCACCTGGGCGTTTTGGCCGTAGATGGCGGCCATATCCTGAAAAGCCACCACCAGAAGCGTTGAAATGCCCGCTGGCGGCGGCGGCTCAACAGGTTTTGAAGCTTTAGGACCGCAGCCGGAAAAAACCAACAGGGCAGCCCCAAGCAGGCAGACCCCCAAAAAAGCGTCCATGCAAAGGGGCCTGTTGGAATTTTTTTTGATGCTGCAAACAATTGTGGTTTTCACAGAACCCCCTTGCTTGAAAAGACTTCCGGCGCTTTGGGATCAATTTCCATTGCCACAGCCAGCGCCCTTCCAAAGGCCTTGAAAACAGCTTCGATCATGTGGTGGTCGTTTGCCCCGTAAGGAACCTGTATGTGGCAGGTTATGCCCGCCCTTGTTACAAGCGCCCTGAAAAACTCCTTAAAAAGCTGGGTGTCGAACCCGCCCACAGTTGGGCAGGCAAAGGGCACGATGAAAACAAGGTAGGGCCGGTTGGAAAGATCCAGGGCAACCGATGCCAGGGCCTCGTCCATGGGAATCACGGCGCTGCCGTAGCGGCGCACACCTCTGCGCAGCGAAAGGGCCTTTTTTATGGCATCCCCAACCACAATGCCCACATCCTCCACAGTGTGGTGAAAGTCCACCTGGGTATCGCCCTTTGCCGTTACGGCAAGGTCAAAGCGGCCATGCACGCAGAAAAGCGTGAGCATATGATCCAGAAAACCAATGCCCGTATCAATTTTTGTCTGGCCGTTTCCATCCACAAGCAGGGAAACGGAAACAGCCGTCTCGCCTGTGGTGCGGCTTTCCTCAACTTTGTTTTGAGACTGGGCGCTCATAATAAAAATGCCTCCCCAAAAAGCCCAAGGCGCCAAAACTGCAAACCGGTTGAAAACCTATTAGCAGAATCCTTTCCCCCTGTCCACAAGTCTGCCGGAAAGAAGGAAAATGGATTTGTTGTTTGGAAAGGCGCACTTTGCGAGAGGCAAGGGTGTATGCAGAAGGCAGGTTGGGCTAGAAGGTTGGGATAGCGCAGCGAAAGCTCTGCGCGCAGGCCAACAAAAACAGGCGCCGGATGGCAAGGGCGGCAAGGCAAAAAGGAAAAAGGATTGTTGTTGGGCTACGCTAAAGCTAGCCCAACCTACGATTCTTACCGTCCGGAGCGTGGATTTGTTGGGATAGAGCAGCCAAATTGTTGGGTGAACCCTGCGCTACGCGCAGGAACCACCCAACCTACGCAGGCGCACAGGGCGGTTCCAGGGAAAGGAGAGCAAGGCGCGGAAGCGAGGAATGAGGGAGCATACTTTTTGTATGTGACCGAAATTCCGAGCGAAGTGCAACACAGCAGGCGTCCGCCTGGGGCGGCCAGGCGTACAGGGCGGGTCCAGGGAGACGAGAGCAAGGCGCGCAAGACGGGCAGCGGTTTTTTCTTTTTCGGCAACGGAATACAGGGCGGTTCCAGGGAAACGAGGGCAAGGCTTGCGGGGCGAGCCGGGACGAAGGTGTACTCATAGTACATCGAGACCCGGCGATGCCCCGCGTAACGCAGCCCTCGTTTTCCTGGACCCGCCCCTCTAGTGGATAACTAAATTGCGCACCCTCCCCTTGGCTTCGGTCAGCTCCTGGCCGTGAATCACGGACGAGGTTTCCAGAACCACCTCCACCTTGCGCTGCTCGGACGACTCGATGGCCGTGGCATAAAGCCTGCCTTCCTTGTTGAGCTTGAAGGTGATGATGACAGGGGTATCTTCGGGCAGGCCGCTTGGCAGGTTGAGAACCGCTGTGCCTATTTCCACGGAATGCTCCGGCGGGACATTCTCTTCGCTTGTTTCTGCTTCCATTATGCGGATGTAAACGGTTTTCTGGTTATCAACAGCCGTGTAGAACTCCTGTGTGGCCTCCACCGGAACAGGCGTGTTGCGCAGAATTATGTTGACCACAACCTCTTCGTTGTTGGGGTTGGTGGCCATAACGCCAAAGCTTTTGGATGCCACATCCCTCACCTTTGTAAGGGAGCTTTTCACTGCCGGAAGGGTGTAGCCGGATTCATCTGCCAGCTCGCGGGCCGTGTCCTCCACCTGCTTCTGATCCATTGAGGCGATGTCTTCCACGCCTTTCAGTCGCCTGCCGGTTTTTCTCTGGAGCCGGTCAATAAGCTCATCATTGATGGAGAGCTTCCACCCGAAGATTGCAGCGCCTTTGGCAACAGCCTCATCCGGGGCAAAGAGCTTGGGTTCGATGGAGAATTCTTCGCGTATGCGATCAGGAACCATGGGCATACGGGTGGAGCCGCCCACCAGGATTATGTCATCAAACTTGTCATAGCCGCGCTTTTTGGCTTCAGAAAGCATTTCGTGGGCGAGCATTATTGTTCGCTCAAGCAGATCGCGGGTGATTTCGTCAAACCGTTCGCGGGATAGCTCAACCTTGACGCGCTCGCCACCATGGGTGATGGACACCGGTGTTTTTTCGCGCTGGGAAAGGATTTTCTTTGCCCGTTCAGCCGAAAGCTGGAGGTCCTGGCAGGTGTCCGGGTCTTCAAGAATATCTTCCGTTGTGTTGGTCTGGGTCTTGAATTCCTCCACCAGGGTGGCCACTACGCGGTCGTCCCAGTCCTTGCCGCCCAGGTTGTGATCTCCGCCTGTGCAGATGACCTCAATGGCTTCGGGCTGGATGTGAATCATGGTTATGTCGAATGTGCCGCCGCCAAGGTCGTAAACCAGGACAACCCGGTCGGATTCGGTTTCCGTGGAACCGTAGGCAATGGCCGCGGCTGTGGGCTCGTTTATTATCTGCCGGACATTGAAACCTGCAATCTCTCCGGCTATTTTTGTTGCCTCGCGCTCGTTTATGCCAAAGTAGGCAGGGCAGGTGATGACCACATCGGTCACCTTTTCGCCCAGGTTGGTTTCCGCGTCCTGGCCAAGCTTGCGCAGGATGTAGGCGGAAACCTCCTCGGCGCGGTAGGAGCGGCCATCGTAGTCAAAGAGAAAATCCGGCTCGCCCATGGAGCGCTTCACAAAGCTCACCACCTCGTTGGGGTAGAGCTTGGAGCTTTCCTTGGCCACCTCGCCCACCACAATGTTGCCCCCATCAAAAAACACCACGGAGGGGGTGGTGTTCTGATTTTCCGCGTTGGGAATCACTACCGGTTTGCCAAAGTCATCCACATAGGCGATGGATGAATAGGTGGTTCCCAAATCAATGCCGAAAATCCGCTTTTTCTGCGTTGTCATAGCTGTTCCCTGGTGTTTGATGCGTTGAAGAAAAGCCCTGGCCCAGGCAAGCCGTTTTGCGGCTTTTGCGCCTTGCCGACAGGCCGGGTATTATAAGATAAAATCTGAATATACCATAATTTTAAAAATTATGGTTCAGAATTTTTACCGTTTTCCTGATTAAAGGTGTAAACAGCCACCATTTCCTTTCTTAAAATGCGCCCTTCCCACTCAAATCCCGGTGCAATTCTGTAAGCCACAATTTTATCCTGGGAAGGCTCTGCTGTGGGAACGAGCCGCAGGGCACGCTGGATGGATGGCAAAAAGGTGTCCTCTTCGCAGACAACTGCCTCAACCCCGCGGATGTTCAAAACCTCCTCAATGTCCTGGCTGATGCCCTCCATCGCATTGATGAGCTTTGGAACATCGCCCATTTCAGCTTCCCTGGCCTGGTAGTAAAGAGTGATTTTGCGGATATCATCAATTATTTTTATCAGGTCCATGACCATGGACTGCATATTCTTTTTTACTATGTCGCCCTTGTATTCCTGCAGCTCCTTGTGAAGCGCATCAATGACCTTGTCTTTGTGGGAATCGTATTTGAGCTTGCCGGAAAACTCCGAGGCAAGGAAATCCATTTTATCAGCAAGAAGCCGGAACCCTTCTGCAAGATTTTCCGCAGACAATCCCCTGCCCTTATCCTCAATCAAATCCGGCTGGGGCGCGCAGATATCCGCGCTGACAGGATCAGGCTGCTCCCCTGGCGGCAAAACACCTTCATCAGCCCCTTCACCCCTTCCAAGAGGCAGGGGGCCAAAAACATCCTGAACCTTGGCAAGGCGCGTTTTTAAAACATCATTGGGAATGGCGACATCCTCGCCTGCAGTCACATTGGTCCAGCGGGGGCTTTCCTGGGGCGGGCCGGCATTGTCTTCTTCAGGCGGATGGCTGTCATCATTGCCTGTCATATCCAAAAGAAGAGGCCCGTTTTCATCCCCGGAATAATCATCGGGCGCATAGCCGGATTGGTCATCAGGCCCTTTATCATGCACCTTGCTGTCATCCTCAATTTCCTGAACGCCCATGTCCGGACTATCCCCAAAAGAATCAAGGGCCTTTTTATTTTTATGGGTCATTTTTTACCGTCGCAAAGGTCTTTTGCAGCAAAATGCGGCAAGCAGTTTTACAAAAAGCTTGTTCCAGCCCCTTTAACGCTTTTAAAAAAAAACTGCAAAATAATCAAGACAAGCCGCTTTTAACCGGGCACACAAGGCCTGAAGGCCTTTTTTGACCTTAACGCCCTGAAAAAATAGCTTTTGAAGGAATTGTGCATAAAGCCCGTTTGCCGGGCAGCCAAGGGCGCCCGGCAAAACTTTACACAGTAAAATACCGTTGCATACAAAGCGCATCCTGTCAAGACCGGCAACAGGCTTCAGATAAGATTTGATAATAGCAGTTTTTTGCGTTTTCCTGCAAGAGTGCGCCCGGAGCAATGGTTCCGGCCAAGGCGGTGAAGCCGGAACCGCAGATTTGCGTCCGGTTGTGTTGAGCTTTTGCGGAATACCCCCAAGGCAGAATCGTAGGTTGG
>JASEHB010000126.1 GCA_030018745.1 Desulfatibacillaceae bacterium
TTGTTGCCGGGTATTTATGTTTTTTTTCTGACGCAGCAAAATTTGAGCCATAGCTTTATGGCGCGCCGGAAAATTTTTTGACCCCTGGCCAATGAGCCGCCTGCAACAGGGCGTAAAATATCAACTGTTTTGCTTGAGGAATGTCAGATCTGGTTGCCGATGGCAATCAGGTCTGTTTTGTTTAATTGAAAGGGCAATAATTGCAAGGAGAAGCTTTCCCGGCAAATCGAGACGGCCAATATCTTGCGCAATAAAGAATTTTACCGGCGCAAGTTTCATGGCCTTCCATTTTAATTTCCGGGGCACAAAAGGTTTTTTTCCTTAAATAGGGTCTGGCCCGCAAAAGGGGTCGGCCAAAAAAGCCTTTAAACGGCCCGGAAAAGTTGCGGGCACCCAACAACATAAGGAGTTTGTAATGGCAAGCGCAAAAAACGCCAATGCAGTTGGCTCGGTTATGGTTGTGGGCGCGGGCATTGCAGGAATGCAGTCCGCGCTGGATCTGGCCAATTCCGGCTACTATGTTTACTTGGTGGAAAAGTCTTCAGCCATTGGCGGGCTTATGAGCCGCCTGGACAAGACCTTTCCCACCAACGACTGCGCCATGTGAGTCATCTCGCCCAAACTGGTCGAGGTCGGCCGGCATCTTAACATTGAGCTTTTGACGAACACGCAGTTACTTGAACTGGATGGCGAAAACGGAAATTTCAAGGCCAGGGTGCTGCAACAGCCCAGATTTGTGGATCTTTCCAAGTGCACAAGCTGCGGCGAGTGCGCCAAGGCCTGCCCCATTTCCGTGGAAAACGCCTACAACGAGGGGCTGGACCTGCGCAAGGCCGCTTACAAACAGTATGCCCAGGCCATTCCCGGCGCCTTTGCCATTGAAAAGCGCGGAACAGCGCCCTGCAAGGCCACCTGCCCGGCGCATGTTTCCATTCAGGGCTACATCGCGCTCATCAATGATGGCCGCTATGCAGAGGCGGTTAAGCTTTTCAAGGAGGAGCACCCCTTCCCGGCCGTGTGCGGCAGGGTATGCCACCACCCCTGCGAAAAGGAGTGCACCCGTAATGATGTGGACAAACCTTTGGCCATCCGCGAGCTGCACAGGTTTCTGGCGGATTTTGACCAGGCCCAGGACAAGCCCTTTGTGCCGGAGACAGCCCAAAAGCGCGATGAGAAAATCGCCATCATCGGCTCCGGGCCTGCTGGCCTCACCTGCGCTTACATGCTTGCGCGGGATGGCTACCAGGTAACGGTTTTTGAAAAACTGCCCGTGGCAGGCGGCATGATGGCTGTTGGCATTCCCGACTACCGGCTGCCCCGGCAGATTCTGGATTACGAAATTGATGTCATCAAAAACATGGGCGTTGAAATAAAAACCAGCACAGCCTTTGGCACGGATGTCACCCTGGAAAGCCTCAAGGCGGGCGGGTATTCCGCAGTCTTCCTGGCCATTGGCCTGCATGGGGGCCGCGGGCTGGGCATACCCGGCGAAAATGCGCCCGGTGTTATCCAGAGCGTGGACTTGCTGCGCGATGTGGCCCTGGGCAAAGATGTAAATGTGGGCGACAAGGTGCTTGTCATCGGCGGCGGCAATGTGGCCATTGATGCGGCCCTTACAGCCAAGCGCCTTGGAGCCAAAAAGGTCACCATGGTCTGCCTTGAAAAGCGCGAGGAAATGCCTGCCTGGCAGCACGAGATTGAAGAGGCCCTTGAGGGGGACATTGAAATAATCAACTCCTTTGGCCCCAAGGATTTCGAGCTTTCCGGGGACAAGGTTGCCGGTTTGAGCTTCAAGCGCTGCACCTGCGTTTTTGATCCCAATGGCCGCTTCTGCCCGGAATATGACGAGGCAGACTGCACCACCCTGGAAGCAGACACAGTGGTTCTTGCCATAGGCCAGAGCGCGGTATTGGACTTTGCCAAAAAGGAAGGCATTGCCATAACCAATCGGGGCGGGCTTGAGGCGGACCCGCTTACATTGCAGACCCCTGTGGAATGGGTTTTTGCAGGTGGAGACGCCCACCACGGCCCCAAGAGCGTTGTGGAGGCGGTGGAGGCAGGCAAAAAGGCGGCAGAAAGCATAGTCCGCTACATAAAGGGCGAGGACATTGCCGCCGGAAGGGCAAGGCAGTGGGACTTTGTGAAGCCCGACACCCTGGGCGAGCCAAAGAAGGACAGGGTTGCCGTGGGCTGCCTGGATCCTTCCGCAAGGGAATGCAACTTTCTGGAGGTATCTTTTGGCTACACCGAGGAGCAGGCAAAGATAGAGGCAGACCGCTGCTTGAAATGCGGCATCTGCTCCGAGTGCTACCAGTGTGTTGATGCCTGCCTTGCAGGGGCCATTGACCACAATCAGCAGGCCAGGGAAATGACCTTGGAAGTTGGTTCTGTTGTTTTGAGTCCGGGCTGCGAGCCATACGATCCATCAAGCCTTGAGCTGGTTTATCGCTATAAATCCAGCCCCAATGTGTTAACAAGCCTGGAGTTCGAGCGCATACTTTCCGCTTCCGGCCCAACCCTGGGCCATCTGGCTCGTCCATCAGACGGCAAGGAGCCTCAAAAAATCGCCTGGCTCCAGTGCATAGGCTCGCGGGACACCAATAAGTGCGGCAACGGCTATTGCAGCTCTGTCTGCTGCATGTACGCCATAAAAGATGCAATGATTGCCAAGGAGCACTCCCATAAGCCCCTTGATGCAGCCATCTTCAACATGGACATCCGCACCTTTGGCAAGGAATACGAGCGCTACTACCTGCGCGCCAAGGAAAAGGAGGGCGTGCGCTTTGTAAAGGCCAGGGTTCACACGGTGGATGTGGATGCGCCCACCGGCGATCTGCTGGTGCGCTACGCAGATGACACCGGGACCATACAGACTGAAACCTTTGACATGGTGGTGCTCTCCGTGGGCCTGCAAATCCAGAAGGATGTGCAGGAGCTTGCAGAGCGAATCGGCGTGGAAGTTGACAAATACCGCTTTGCGGAAAACGACCCCTTTGCGCCAGTGGCCACAAGCCGCCCTGGTGTTTTTGCCTCCGGCGTCTTTCAGTCTCCCAAAGACATTCCAAGCTCCATAACCCAGGCAAGCGCCGCAGCCTGCGCAGCAGGCGTTGCCCTGGCAACGGCCCGCAACACCCGCACCAAAAGTGTTGAAAAGCCGGTTGAAAGGGATGTTGCCGCCGAGGAGCCGCGCATAGGCGTGTTTGTTTGCAAGTGCGGCATAAACATAGCAGGGGTTGTGGATGTGCCTGCTGTGCGGGATTATGCTGCAAGCCTGCCAGGAGTCGTCTTTGCAGGGGACAACCTTTTCACATGCAGCCAGGATGCCCAGGACAACATCAAGCAGCTCATTGACGAGCATAAGTTAAACCGCATTGTTGTGGCATCCTGCACGCCCAAGACCCATGAAGGCATTTTCATGGACACCCTGGAGTCGGTGGGCTTAAACAAGTACCTTTTTGAAATGGCCAACATCCGCAACCAGGACTCCTGGGTGCACAATGCAGACCCGGCAGCAGCCACCAAAAAGGCCAAGGACCTTGTTCACATGGCTGTGGCGCGGGCCGCCACCTTGAGTCCGCTCCACGACAAATCCATTCCCGTAACCCGCAAGGCCCTTGTGGTGGGCGGCGGCATTGCCGGAATGACCGCAGCCCTCTCCCTGGCGGACCAGAACTATGAAGTTGCCCTTGTGGAAAAAGAGGCCCGCCTTGGCGGCATGGCGCTAAACCTCACCCGCACCATTGAAGGCAAGGATGTGGGCGGGTTTGTAAAAGCCCTTGCAGAGCGGGTGGAAAATCACGAAAAAATTGATGTGTTCAAAGACGCCATCATTGTCGGCTTTTCCGGCTTCAAGGGCAACTTCACCACGGAAATCATTGTGGGAGAAGGCCTTGTTGAGCGCAAGATAAAGCACGGCGTGGCAATAATGGCCACCGGAGCCACCGAATACCAACCCACCGAGTATCTTTACGGCCAGGACCCGCGGGTGATAACCCAGGTGGAGCTTGCCAAAAGGCTCAAAGCAGACGATGCAGGCCCGATGGATGCGGTTGTTATGATTCAGTGTGTTGGCTCGCGCAATGAGAAAAACCCCAACTGCTCGCGCATATGCTGCCAATCGGCTGTCAAAAACGCCATTGCCATAAAGAAAAAGAACCCGGATGCAGGTGTTTATGTTCTTTACCGGGATATGCGCACGGACGGGCTGCTTGAGGAATACTACACCCAGGCCCGCAAGGAAGGCGTGCTCTTCTTCCGCTATGACCCGGAAAACCCGCCCCAGGTGGAATCTTCTGATGAGGGCGTGCTGGTGACATTCACGGACCATGTTCTGGGCGTCAAGGTGCAGGTGGCCGCAGATATTCTTGCTCTTTCGGCAGGCATGGTTCCGGCGGATACCGAGGAACTCTGCAATATAATGAAAATAGGCCGCAACCCGGACGGCTACCTCATTGAGGCTCATGTGAAGCTGCGGCCCGTTGACATGGGTAAAGACGGCGTTTTCCTCTGCGGCACGGCCCACAGCCCCAAGCTCATTTCCGAGGCTGTTGCCCAGGCCCAGGCTGCTGCGTCCCGCGCTGTCACCATGCTGTCCCAGGAAAGCCTCACCCTCTCTGCGGTCACAGCCAATGTCATACAGGAAAAATGCGCATCCTGCCTCATCTGTGTGCGCTCCTGCCCCTTCAATGTGCCGCGCATAAACGAGGACGGTGTTTCGGAAATAGATCCGGCCCTTTGCCAGGGATGCGGCGTCTGCGCATCAGAATGCCCTGCCAAGGCCATTTATCTCAACTGGTATGAGGACAACCAGATATTGAGCAAGGTTGATGCCTTGCTGGAGGGAGTGCTATGAGTCAGGAATTTGAACCCATCATTGTGGCCTTCTGCTGCAACTATTGAGGTTATTCCGCTGCGGACCTGGCAGGTTCGATGAGGCTGGAATATCCGGCAAATGTGAAGATCATCCGCGTTCCCTGCACAGGAAAGGTGGATGTGCTTCACCTTTTGAGGGCCCTTGAAAAAGGCGCGGACGGAGCCTGTGTAATCGGCTGCATGGAAGGCTCCTGCTACTTCAAGGGTGGCAATTACCGTGCAAGGAAAAGGGTGGAGCAGGCAGCCAAAATCCTTGACTCCATCGGCGTTGGCGGCCAAAGGGTGAGAATGTACAACCTGTCTTCCGGCGAGGGGACCCTTTTTGCCCAGTATGCAAACGAATTCACCGAGCACATAAGGGCGCTTGGCCCCAACCCCATTAAAAAGGCAGGCAAAAAGGCCGCCTGAAAAGGGGCAGGGCAAGGCGCACAAACTGTCACATGTTAAGGAAAGGCTAGCGACTCATGATTGTTGCCAAACAAAAACCCATTGACGAGATCATTAAAATGGTGGCCGATTGCGGCAAGATCCTCGTGCTGGGTTGCAACGAGTGCGTCACCGTCTGCGAGGCAGGCGGAAAAAAGGAAGTGGGGGTGCTGGCTTCAGCGCTTCGCATGTACTTCCTCAACCAGGGAAAGGAAGTTGTTGTTGACGAGCATACCCTGGAGCGCCAGTGCGACCACGAGTATCTTGAGGAAATCCGCGATATCGCAGACAAGTATGACGCCATTTTGAGCCTGGCCTGCGGCGTGGGCATTCAGTTCACCGCAGAAAAGTATCACGACAGGCCCGTGTATCCTGGTGTCAACACCTGCTTCCTGGGTGCCACGGAGCAGCGTGGAGTCTGGGCCGAGCGCTGCCAGGCCTGCGGCTCCTGCATTCTGGCGGAAACCGGCGGCATCTGCCCTGTTTCCCGCTGCGCCAAGCGCGTGATGAACGGCCCCTGCGGCGGCTCATCCAACGGCAAGTGCGAAATCAGCAAGGATGTGGACTGCGCATGGCAGCTCATTGTTGACCGCCTCAAGGCCCTTGGCAGGCTCGATGACTACGAGAAGGTCATGCCGCTCAAGGACTGGTCCACAGACAGGGCAGGCGGGCCCCGCAAGGTGACCAAAGAGGAGGTGATGGACTGATGAGCGACAAAACTCTCTACACGGAAAGCAACCTGGAAAAAGTCCTCAAGGCCGGGCATCTGGCCGTGACCTCCGAGTGCGGCCCCCCGCGGGGCAGCGACCCGGAAGCAGTGAAACACAAGGCCAATCTAATCAAGGACTTTGTGGACGCCATCAATGTCACGGACAACCAGACCTCCGTGACCCGGCTTTGCAGCCTTGCAGCCTGCATCCACATAAAGCTCATGGGGCTGACCCCCATCTTGCAGATGGTCACCCGCGACCGCAACCGCATTGCCATGCAAAGCGATATCCTGGGTGCAGCCTCTTTTGACATTGACACAATGCTCTGCCTTTCGGGCGATCACCAGAGCTTTGGCGACTGCCCCACTGGCCAGAATGTGCATGATCTTGACTCCATGCAGCTTCTCCAGACCGTGCGCTACATGCGCGATGAGGGCAAGTTTTTGGGCGGCGCGGAAATTAAAAGGCCACCTAAACTTTTTGTGGGCGCGGCAGCCAACCCCTTTGCCGACCCCTTTGAAATCCGCGTGCCCCGTCTGGCCAAAAAAATCGCCTGCGGCGCCGAGTTCATCCAGACCCAGTGCATTTACAACCTGGACAAGTTTGAAAAATGGATAGGAATGGCGCGGGATCGCGGACTCACGGAAAAGACCTTCATCCTGGCAGGCGTTACTCCCTTAAAGAGCGCCGGTATGGCCAAGTACATGAAAAACCGTGTGCCTGGCATGGATGTGCCAGATGATGTGATAAAGCGTATGTCCGGCCAGCCCAAGGACAAACAGGCTGCCGAAGGCATTAAGATATGCGTGGAAACTATCCAGCGCTTAAAGGAAGTTCCCGGCGTGGCTGGCTTCCATGTCATGGCCATTGAATGGGAAGAGGTGGTGGGCGATATCGTGCGCGATGCAGGCCTGCTGCCGCGGCCCAAAATGGCATAAAAAGAGTTGACTGCTAAAGATAAAAAATTTGCGGGGAAAAACTTTTTTGAAAAAAAAGTTTTTC
>JASEHB010000127.1 GCA_030018745.1 Desulfatibacillaceae bacterium
TCTCCCCCGAAGTTTTTTCAACGGGAATCTTGCCGGGCATTAAAAAACCGGTGCGCCCGCCGAAAACCGCCGAATTCCGCCAAAATTTTTGAGCTGATATTTTTACTTGACAAAAGCCGACCAAAGGAAATAAAAATTGATTGAGTAGTCAGTATAAAAGGGATGAGGGCATGACAAGAAAAAACAATATCCTGCTGGCCGCCACGCACCTGCTTGCTGTCAAGGGGTTCAAGGAAACCTCCATGGCTGAGCTGGCAAAAGTTGCAGAAGTGGCCCAGGGAACCATTTTTTACCATTACAAAACAAAGGAAGATCTGTTCCTGGCCATTTTAAAGTCTTTTCAGGAAGACATTGTTGCAGAGTTCTCCCGCTATCGCCAAGCGCAGCAATCTGCCTGCGGCCTTGATATGGTGGCTGGCGTAATTGATTTTTATCTGCACATGGCCTCCCAAATGGAAGAGCGTTTCATGCTGCTGCACCGCCATGACGCCCATGAGCTTGCCAGGAGCAATGCGGAATTTCACGCCTGCCTGGAGGCCATTTATGATTGCCTCATTGACATCTTTGAGCAGGCCATACTTGCAGGCCAGAAGGATGGCTCCATTGGCGAGTGCTCTCCCAGGCGCATGGCCATGATTGTTTTCACGATGGTTGACGGCCTTGTCCGTTTCCACACCTACAACCTTTATGATGTCGGCGGTTTGTATGAAGATGTTGTCCGGGTATGCGAGGCAATGTTGAAAAATAATATCCAATAGGGCGGAGAGCGGGAATGCTTGTAAGAATATTTCCTTTTATCAAGTGGTTTGCCGGTTACAACCTTAACAGTTTGAGGATTGACCTTGTTGCCGGCCTTACGGTGGCCCTGGTGCTCATACCCCAGTCAATGGCCTATGCTCAACTTGCAGGATTGCCTGCCTATTATGGCCTTTATGCCGCTTTTCTTCCGCCGATGATCGCCGCCCTTTTCGGCTCAAGCCGCCAGCTTGCCACAGGGCCGGTGGCCATTGTCTCGCTCATGACGGCAGCTTCGCTGGAAACTCTGGCAACAGCCGGAAGCCCGGGTTTTATAGCCTATGCCATTGTGCTGGCCCTGATGATAGGCTTTTTTCAGTTCATGCTTGGAGTGTTGAAGCTGGGGCTTGTGGTGAACTTTCTTTCACACCCTGTTGTGAACGGTTTTACAAATGCCGCGGCCATCATCATTGCATCATCACAGCTTTCAAAGCTTTTCGGCGTGTATGTTGATTCGTCTCCCCACCACTACGAAACAATATGGCATGTGCTTGCAGCGGCAGCGCACTATACCCATTGGCCCACGCTTATCATGGGCGCGCTCGCCTTTGGCATAATGTACTCCCTCAAAACAATTGCCCCGCGTGTGCCCAATGTGCTTGTGGCGGTTGTCATCACCACCCTTCTTTCATGGGGCCTGGGCTTTGAGCACAACCAGACGGCAAAGCAGACAGATATTGTGGCCCCAAAGGCCCAAAGCATAATGGAGCAGTTCAACCGTGCATCAGCAGATGTTGCAGAGCTTTCTGCGCAACGGACCCAGCTCATGGTTGAGCTGAACACGGCCCGGCAGGCCCACGATTCTGTTGCTGCTGCTGACATCGGCCACGACATTGAGGTCGTTAATATAACCATGCAAAAGGCAAAGGATGAAGCCCACTATGCAAGGGAGGCTTTGCGCCACCTGCATTTTTACGGGGTTGTCCAAAATGACGGCCACCTGATTTTCTACTCCAAAGAGAATCTGCCCCACGGCGCAACCACTGACGGCCGCATCTGGAGAATCCGCATGGGCAACAGCGCCCTGCCTCAAGATCGCATAGTGATGACCGGCGGAGGCGCTGTTGTGGGCAACATTCCCAAGGGCCTGCCTGCATTTTCCATTCCTTCCATTGATATCAAGGCGATAATGCACCTGTTCCCGTTTGCGGTCATCATCTCTCTGCTGGGTTTCATGGAAGCCATTTCCATTGCAAAGGCAATGGCAGGCAAAACAGGCCAGAGGCTTGACCCCAACCAGGAGCTTATCGGCCAGGGCCTTGCAAACATGGTTGGGGCCATTGGCCAGAGCTATCCTGTTTCAGGCTCCTTTTCCCGGTCTGCGGTCAACCTTCAGGCTGGCGCGGTATCGGGAATGTCCAGCGTGTTCACAGGGCTTACGGTTCTTGTGGCCCTGATGTTCTTCACGCCTTTTCTTTATCACCTGCCCCAGTCGGTGCTGGCAGCAGTAATAATGATGGCCGTCATCGGGCTTATAAATGTTTCCGGTTTCATTCACGCATGGCGCGCCAAAAGATATGACGGAGCCATTTCCATAATAACCTTTTGCGCCACTCTGGTTTTCGCCCCGCATCTTGATAAGGGGATCATGATCGGCGTTGTTCTTTCGCTGGCTGTTTTCATTTACAAGAGTATGCGCCCCAAGGTTGTCTCCCTGGCCCGCGCCCCGGATTACGCCCTGCGCTGCGTTTCCACCCACGGGCTTAAGGAGTGCGATCATATTTCAATGGTTCGCTTTGACGGGCCGCTTTTCTTTGCCAACTCAAGCTACCTTGAAGACAAGATGATGGAGATAATGCGGGCAAAACAGGGCTTGCGGCACATAATCCTTGTTTGCAACGGCATCAACGACATTGACGCATCCGGCGAGGAAACCCTTTCTCTGCTTGTGGATCGCATTCGCAGCGCAGGGCTTGACATATCTTTAAGCGGGGTCAACGAAGCGGTGATGAAGGTGCTCAAAAGAACGCATCTGCCCGAAAAAATTGGAGATGACCATATTTTCCCCACAATGGAAAAGGCCATCAGTTCAGTTTACCCGGTATCTCACAGCAACAACAGGGAGCAGGCCTGCCCGCTTTTGACCGCGTGCCCGCTGCCCATGAAATAGCGCCAACCCACGGGAGACGAAAATGTCCGTAATAACAATTTTCAGCGGAACCTTCTGCAACACGGAAGCGGTGGTGGAAGCCCTTGTGTCCAGCACGGACAGGAAGCTCATAACAGACAGGGAAATTGTTGAAAGGGCGGCCCTGCTGTCAGGCATAGCCGGGTCAAAAATAGAGCGGGTGTTTTCTCCCAGGGCTTCCGTGTTCAACAAGTTCACCCACGAAAAGGAGCGCTCTCTTGCCTACCTGCGTTTGGCAATGGCAAAAACCCTTTCTGAAGACAACCTTGTAATCAGCGGATTTGTCGGCCAGCTCATTGCCCGCGAGATAAACCATGTTCTTCGCGTCTGCCTCATTGCAGACCTCAAGTTCCGGGTGCAAAGGGCCGCAACAGCCCTCAATGTGTCCCAAAGCGAGGCAATAAAGCTGATTGCCGGACAGGAGGAAGCCAGGGCATCATGGATAAAGGCTCTGTGGGGAAAGGCCGACCCCTGGGATCCCCAACTTTACGACATGGTTCTGCCCACGGACAAAAAGGATGTCAAAGCTCTCTCCGCCACCATTTTGGAACATGCAGACTCAAGCGTGGTGCGCACGACCGCCCGCAGCATGAAGGCTGTGGATGACTTTGTTCTGGCTGCCCAGGTGGAGGTGGAGCTTGTGCATGAGGGGCACCAGGTTGGCGTTTCCTCCAAAAATGGAGTGGTCACCCTTACCATAAACAAACATGTGCTGATGCTAAACCGCCTTGAAAGCGACCTCAAAGCCATTGCCCGGAAGGTTCCCGGCGTTCAGGATGTGGAAACCAGGGTGGGGCCGGGCTTTCATCAGGCAGACATCTACCGGAAACAGGACTTTAATATGCCATCCAAAATACTGCTTGTGGATGATGAACGGGAGTTTGTGCAGACCCTTTCCGAGCGCCTGCTCATGCGCGAAATGGGTTCGGCCATAGCCTATGATGGAGAATCCGCACTTGAAGTGGCTCGCGAGGATGAGCCGGATGTGATGATTCTTGACCTTAAAATGCCGGGCATTGACGGCATGGAGGTATTGCGCCGGGTCAAGGCCACCCAGCCACAAATTGAGGTCATCATTCTCACCGGGCATGGCTCGGAGGCTGACAAGGAAACCTGCATGAAGCTTGGAGCTTTCGCCTATCTGCAAAAGCCTGTGGATGTGGAGGAGTTGAGCGCGACCATAAAGCTTGCCAATGAGAAGATTCAAAGGGCCAGGGAGAGCCATTAAATCAGCTTTTGCTTTATCGGCCTTGGGCGGAAAAAGGCACAAAATGTCCTTTTTGAACAAAATTAAGCCTGCATTCTGGAATGTCCGGCCCAGAACATCTGCGGCAGACCGCTATCTGTTCAACTACCGCCGCATCTGGAAATGGTCCGTCTTCCTTATAAGCATTGTGGCCATACTGCCTCTGGTCTTTATCACTGCACTTGATTACAGGGTCACGGAGCAAGCCCTTGAGTCGGAATTCCGCTCCCAGACCGCGCATATGGCATCCAACACCCATCTGGCCATGAGCTTTTTTTTGAGCGAGCGCAAGTCTGCTCTCAATTTCATTGTGCATGACAACCCGCCTGACGCTTTGAATAATGAGAACCGTCTGGCCCAGATACTCAAGGCCCTGCAGCAGGGTTTTGGCGAAGGATTTATGGACCTGGGCATAATAGACAGCAACGGAGAGCAGAAAACCTATGTGGGGCCTTACAGCCTGCAAGACAAGGACTACCGCGAGCATCCCTGGTTCCGCATGGTGGTTAACCAGGATGTGCACATAAGCGATGTGTTCCTGGGTTACAGGCAGGTTCCCCACCTTATCATTGCAGTCAAGCAGAGCCTGCCGGATAACACCTTCCAGGTCTTGAGGGCTTCCCTTGGCACAGGCCCGTTTCAGGAGATGCAGGACAAATTGTCCCTTGCAGGGATGGGAGATGTTTTTCTTGTCAACAAGCGCGGAATATTGCAGACGGATTCACGCTATCACGGCAAAGTTTTTGACAAAATGCCCTTCCCTGTCCCTGATTACGACCCTCACACACGGGTCATTGAAGGTGTGGGGCCTCAAGGGGAGAAGTTGCTTATCGGCTACCGCTTCATTGAGGGAACGCCGTTTATCCTGATGATAGTGAAGCAGAAAAAGGTTTTGCTCGAATCCTGGCGGCAGGCTCGGATGGAGCTTGTTCTGTTTCTTGTTTTCAGCGTAACCCTCATCCTGGCGGTGATTCTGGGTTCAGCCACATACATGGTTCGCAACATGCACCTTGCTGACGAAAAACGCCTGATGAGCCTGCACCACATTGAGTATGCCAACAAAATGGCATCCATAGGGCGGATGGCGGCAACCGTGGCTCACGAAATCAACAACCCGCTGGCAATAATCAACGAAAAGGCGGGCCTCATCAAGGACCTGTTCACCATAAAGCAAAGCTACTCTGCGGACGCCAAGCTCATAGGCCTGGTGGACGCCATTTTGAACGCCGTGAGGCGTGCGGGCAAAATTACAAAGCAACTGCTGGCCTTTTCCCGCAACCTGGAGGCCAGCGTGGAAACCATGCACCCGGAAGATGTTGTGCGGGAAGTTCTCGTCTTTCTGGAAAAGGTCACGGAAATGCGCGGCATCTCCGTAAAAATATATGTGGCCCCCCAGACAAGGCCAATAATAAGCGATCGCGGCAAGCTCCAGCAGATATTCCTGAACATCATCAACAATGCTTATGCTGCAATGTCCGATAACGGGCATCTGACCATACACATCCGCCCCACACACAACGAAAACGGCGTAATAATACGATTTTGCGATGACGGGTGCGGCATTGCAAAAGAGGACCTGAACCGCATTTTCGAGCCATTTTTTTCAACCAAGACAAGCCAGGGCGGAACAGGGCTGGGGCTTTCCATAACCTACAACCTGGTCCATGAAATCGGAGGAAAGATAACCGTGAGCAGCGAGCCGGGCGAAGGCACCTGCTTTACAATCACCCTTCCGGCCAGCATAGAGTCTTAAAAAAAGGAGCAGGCCATGCGGGTACTTTTGGTGGATGATGAGGTTGATCTGGCGTCAGCCCTTGCTGAAAGGCTTGATATGCGGGGAATTGAAGCTGATTGGGTTTCTGCCGGAGCAGACGCCATAAAGCGTGTTGAGGAAAAAAAATACGATGTGGCGGTTCTGGATGTGAAAATGCCCGGAATAAGCGGCCTGGACTTGAAAGCCCGCCTTGAGCAGATTGATCCTGGCATGAAATTTATTTTTCTTACCGGCTATGGCTCTGAAATTGATTTCAAGGAGCTTACCTGCCGGGCAGGTGAAACCTCCTGCCTGGTAAAGCCCATTGATATTCATGACCTTATAAGCATGATGAACTCCCTTGTGAAAAAACCGGAAAGGGGATGACCGATGGCTGCTTCTGACGACATCGGCCTGGCCATGCTCAAGTTTTTCGGGCGCACCACAGCGGCCTTCACCCATGATCTTAAAAACGCCCTGGCCATAATCAGCCAGAATGCAGGCCTGATAAACGATTACCTGCTCATGGCGGAAAAGGGAATGCCCCTTGATTTGGCCCGGCTCAAAATCGTGGCGGAGCGCATTGACGGCCAGACACGCAGGGCGGACCAGCTCATAAAGAACATGAACAGGTTTGCCCACAGCGTTGATGATCCCGTAAAAGCAGTTGACATCAATGAAATGGTTGAGCTTCTGGCTGCCGTGTCCTTCCGGGAGGCATCCCTCAAAAGGGTGGTTCTGCTTCCCTGCCCGGAAAAAGAGCCTCTTGTGATAACAACCAAGCCCTTTCTTTTGCTGGCTCTGCTGGGTCAGGTCCTGACAATGGCCCTTGGTTTTACAGACCAGGGACAGGAAATTGCCATATGCGCCATAAGGCAAAAAGACGGCGGACAGGTGCGCTTTGCAAACCTGGGCGACCCCGCCGACCCGGAACCTGATTCTGCTGGTTTGGGCCATGCCGGACAGATTCTTCTTGACGCCCTTAAAGCGCAATATCACCACGACAAGAAAACAAGAAGCATAACAATAAGCATCCCCAATGTTGAAGGCGCCTGAAACAGGCTGT
>JASEHB010000128.1:0-6724 GCA_030018745.1 Desulfatibacillaceae bacterium
CCCCTTAAAACGCTAAAATATGCTGCATAGTCCCATTCTTCATAGCTTTGAGACATAGCGCCCATGGGCAGGGGGCTGCTTAAAAGCCTGGGGTCTGCTGGCAGGCTTCTGCCAGCATCCGCCACAAAAAGGGCAACAGGAATTTTGTTGAAATGATGCACCTTGGTTTGCCCTTTTTGCACAGACTTGGAAAACGCCAAACCTTATTCTTTTTCCAGGAGCGCCTGAATATCCTTCTCAAGCTGTTCGGGCACATCCCAGCCAAGCTCCTTTGCCTTCTGGCAGTGGAAAAGGGCTGTTTTGGCATCTGCCTTTTCCAGGTAAACAAGGGCAAGGTTGTTGTGGGCCACGGCAAAGCCCGGCTCAATGGAAAGGGCCTTGTTGCAGGCTGCAATGGCCTCGTCCAAAAGCCCCTGGGCAAAATAGGCGGAGGCCAGGGTGGTGTAGGCCTGGACAAAGTTGTCGTTGTAGCTGATGGCCTTGCGGAGCGCCCGGACTGCACCATCCAGATCTCCCTTCTGCATGAGGCAGAAACCGATATTACCCCAGGGTATGGGAAACCCTGCCCGCGAGCGGGAGGCAATGCGGTTGTATTCCAGGCAGCCGTCCAGGTCTCCCTTTGCAAGGCAGATTCCGCCTATCTGCACATAGGCCTCCGCCAGCGTGGGCGAGTTTTCCAGGGCAAGCTGGAGGTGCTCCAGGGCCTCATCATATTCCTTTTTGGCTATGAGACCCACAGCCAGGTTATAATGGGAGTTGCCGCAGCTGGAATTTTTCTCAACCGCGTGCCGGTATTCGGCAATGTAGTCATCTATGTCTCTCATGAAATCTCCTTGATGGGGGCCGGGCCTGATGTGCGCTCAAAGGCTAAAGCCTTCCAAAGACCGTCCCCGTGTTGCGTAATGGAGCAAAAGCCCTCCAAAAGGGCCTTTTGCAAAAAGACCTTGTCCTCATCTTCCTTGATGCCGGAAACTACCAGCGCCCCTGAAGGCCGCACCAGATGGGCAAAGTTGCCCAAAAGCTCCAGCAGGGTGGGCAGCCGAAGGTTTGCAAGCACCATATCAAAAGAGCCTTCAATGCAATGGGCAGGCTCCTGAAGAATGCAAACCCTTTCCGCCATGTTGTTTATCAGGGCGTTTTGACGGCTGGCAAAGCAGGCCCAGGAATCCGTATCTGCAAGAAGGGCCTCTTTTGCGCCCAGGGCCAGTGCTGCAAGCCCCAGCACACCGGTTCCTGCTCCCAGGTCTGCCACGCGGACCGGGCAAAAGCGATCAAACACGGCCTCCATGCAGGCAACCGCAGCCCGTGTGGATGGATGCCTGCCGCAGCCAAAGGCCGGGCCGGGCGCAAGCCTTACTGCCACTTCGCCGGAGCCGGGGCTAAATTGGGCCTCCGGAGGCATGACAAATACCCTGCGGCCCAGGCGCACAGGCCTTAAAAAACCCGGCTCAAGGCAGGTTCTGCCATGTTCAAAGGAATAGCCTATTTCGCCTGATGCTGTAAGGGCCTTCACGGCGGCCTTCACCTGTCTGCGGGAAACCCCCAGGGTCCGGCAGGCATCCTTCTCCATTTCTGCAGGGCAAATCCTGCCTTTCTCCCTTAACAGAAAAAGCAGGTGGGCGGGCAATAAATCATCTGCCGGACCCTGGCTCATGGCCCTCCTTTTCCAGAAGCCTGGAATACCAAAGGGCAAAGCGGTACATGGCCCAAATCCGCTCGTCATCATTTATAAGGCCAAGCGCCATTTCCATTGCCGCCTGGCCCTGACTGTTGGAATAGGTTTGCTGGTCAAGGCTTTGCAGATATTCCCGCACAAGCTGTTTTGTGGTGCGCCTGGAAACATCCCTCCTGATATCAATGGGGTCCTTTGGCTCCAGAAAAGGGTCCCACTTGTCGAAGCCCTTTTTGATGATATGCTTCTGACGCCTGGGGCTCATGCCGTCAAAAATCGCCTGCTTCAACTCTTGTCTTTGGGCGTTATCTCTATCGCTTTGACTTGGCATGCGTCCTTTTCCTTTATGCCTAAATATTCCCGGTCAAATTTGGTCAAAAGAGCCATTGAAACGGGCATGAGCATATCGCCCATTTCCGTATGGCGGGTGTTTAAGCGCTCCACAAGCTTGTGGGACAAGTCTGCCAGCCTTTGGTTTATGGCATCCAGGTTTACTGTGGGGTAGGCCGCGCCCTGGGCAAAACCAGATTGACCGCAGGTGTGCCCCTTGCCGTCAATGGCGGTGGGAATGCCGTAAATTCGGCATGTTACAGGCCTATTGCTGTAAAGGTCGCACCGGTCAGCCTCGTTTAAAAGGGGGCAGCGCACCCTTTCCCATGCCACCCTGGCCATGACCTGCTCTGTTTCCTTGCCCTTGGCCACTGCCTGGAAGGCCTCCCGTTTTATCTGATAGGCCTTGCGGTCTGCCCTATCCGCCTTTGCCAGGATTTTTTCTCTGGCTGTATTATCCAGTTTTTCCAAGAAGTTGGAGTTAAGATAAAGGGCTTCCACAAGGGAAAGGTCAAAAAGGGCATAGCAGCAGTCCGAGCAGCCTGGCTTGCAGGCAATGCAGTCGGGATGGGCTTGGGCCACCGTTTTGAACGCAGCATCCGCTTGGGCCACAATTTGCTCATATTGTTTGAAAAACTCGCTAAAATCCAGATCCATCATCTCCTCCGCGCAAAAAGGGAACTTCCCTTGAAAAGATAAAATGTAGCACATCAACCCAATGCGTCAAGAGCAGCAAAGTTTGTAAGGTTAGTATTTTTCATTGACAAATGGCGCAAGTGTCATTACCAATGCGTTTTGTTTTTGAACCCGGCCCATTGAGGGTCACCTTATTTTTTAATACTGGACATGGACAGGTTCCAGAAAAAAAATTTTCAAGGGGAAGGGGGTGAAAGGCTTTAGGCCCGCAAGCGGGTCGGCGACAGCCAACCAACCCCACAATCCCCTGTCTTTTTTGGCGGCGCCAATGCCGCTGAAAGGAGGTAGCCATGCTTGTGCCCCGTTATATGTTCTTCACCAAAGGGGTGGGTTACCACAGTGAAAAGCTGGCCTCTTTTGAGGAGGCCCTGCGCGAGGCGCAGATTGCGCATCTGAACATCGTGGAAGTTTCCTCCATATTTCCGCCGGACTGTAAAATTGTGGACAAAGAGCGGGGCTTGAGCCTTCTTCAGGCCGGTGAAATAACCTTCTGCGTGCTGGCTCGCGAGCAGATTCGGGAGCCGGGCCGCCGGGTTGTTGCAAGCATAGGCCTTGCCCTGCCAGCAGAAAGCGGACGGTACGGATACCTTTCCGAGCACCACGGCTTTGGCCAGACAGAGCTTGAAGCAGGCGAATACGCCGAAGACCTGGCTGCCAGTATGCTTGCCACCACCCTGGGCATAGAGTTTGATCCCACCAAGGACTACGACGAGCGCCGCGAGGTTTACAAGATGAGCGGCAAAATCGTTGAATCCGAGCACATAAGCCAGGCAGCCCTCGGCGCGGAAAACAACATCTGGACAACTGTTGTGGCTTCAGCGGTGTTTATCCTGTGATGGTTACGCCAGCATTTGTGCCTTTTGGAGGGGCCAACTTTCAGGCAAAGGGCGTTGATGAGGCAGCGGTCACGGTTCTGCCCCTGCCCTATGAATGTGCTCCGTCTTACGGAATTGGCTCTGCAACAGGGCCATACCACATTCTGGACGCCTCCACCCAGATGGAAGCTTTTGACGAAGAGCTTTGCTGCAACTGGACGCAGCTTCCCATCTTCACGGCAAGGCCGCCGCTTTTGGCCAGAACTCCAGAAAAGGCCCTTACACAAATCCAGGCTGCTGCGGCTGCCATTCTTCACAACAACAAGCCCTTTTTGGCTCTGGGGGGGGATCACGCCGTAAGCATAGGCCTGTTGAGGGAAGTGGCAAGGCTACATCCGGATGCTGCGGTTCTCCAGATAGACGCTCACCTGGATCTTCGCCATACATGGAACGGCAGCACATTGAATCATGCCTGCGTGATGCGGCGGGTGGCCGATGACATTGGCCTTGACTTTGCCCAGGCGGGAATCCGATCTTTTTCAGCAGAGGAATGGGAGATTGTCCGCCAGCGGGGATACAAACCATTTCTGGCCCATGAGATGGATGCAGAAGGCCGCTGGATGCAGGAGCTTATGGACAGGCTGCCCGACAAGGTTTATCTCACCCTTGATCTGGACGGCCTGGACCCATCTGAAATTCCCGGCACAGGCACACCGGAGCCGGGCGGCCTTACCTACCGCCAGACCCTTGCCCTCATCAGGCTTCTTGCAAAGCAAAAGACTTTGATTTCTGCCGATGTGGTGGAGCTGGCAGCTTTTGCCGGAAGCCAGGTCAGCCAGTACACCGCAGCCCGTCTGTGCCAGAAAATCCTTTTGCACTGCTTTGGGAAGCATATTTGTTAAGGCCCGTGCCTGTGCACCCAAAAACTGCGCTACAGGCCTTTTTCCTTCAGTCCGTCTCATCCTCCTCCTGGGCCGGGTCCACATGGACCACCACCTCAAGGAGATTTTCTACATCCCGGAAAAGGCATTTTTCCACCTGCCTGGCCACCTTATGCCCCTGGGCAACGGTAATGGAGCCGTCAACCACAATGTGCAGCTGCATCTGGTAGAGATCCGCCGAGCTTCGCACCTTAAGGTCGTGAACGCCGAGCACACCCTCAACATTCAGGGCGCACTGGGCCATTTTTTCCAGCACCGCGCTTTCCGGCGCAGCATCTGAAACCTCCTTTATGGCGCTCCAGAAAAGCCCTGCCGCCACCTTGATGATGAGGCCAGCCACAATCAGGGCTGCCCATGCATCCAGGGCTGCCAGTCTGGGGCTGATGAGCGCTCCCCCAACGCCGATAAGAACCGCCACACTGGAAAGGGAATCGCTGCGATGGTGCCAGGCATTGGCCACAATGGCCTGACTTTTTATACGCCTTCCCACCCGAAGTGTGGCCTGGTAAAGACTCTCCTTTACTACAATGGAAAGTGCTGCTCCCAGGGCTGCAAGCCAGGTGGGCTGGCAATGGTTTTTTAAGTAGATATTTAAGACGGCATTCATGGCAATGTAGATGCCTGCCGCAGCCAGGCCAATGCTCACAAGGCCGGTGGCAAGGGTCTCCAACCGGCGATGCCCGAAATGGTGCTTCTCGTCCGGCTCTTTGCGGCCAAGGGTTACACCCACAAGCACCACCACATCTGTGGCCAGGTCTGAAAGAGAATGCACGGCATCGGCCACAAGGGCCTGGCTGCGCCCGGCAATGCCAAGAAAAAATTTTACCCCCACAAGGGCAAGATTGACCACAAGTCCCAGCAGGGTGACCCTCTGGCCTGCGCGCACCTCAAGGGAGGCCTGGGTGGCCGCCGGGGGATTTTTTTTGTTGGGTGTTTTTGCACTCATGGGGGGCATATTGAGGACAAAATCGCCAAAAAGCAATAGGTATCTGTTTGTGAAATTGCAGGTTTTGCCTATCTGCTGTTTTTAATGGAAAATCAGGGCTGCCCGTAAAAAATATGCCGGTTCTATGTTGTTTGAGCAGGGTTTTTGTGGCAAAGAAAATAAATTGGGCGCTCGATTGGTTCTTTTCCTGTAAACGCAGCAGGTCTTGAAAAACAAAAAAATCATGCACTTTTATTTCAACAGGGCCAGGCCTTCTTGCTTTTGTCTTACTTTTGGCCTTTTTATGTTTTTATGCGCAGCCCTGGTTTTTTCCCCTGCATTACCGGCCCTTGCAGATTGCCCTGATGATTGCAGCCAGGCTTGCGCCAAAGCCATAATGAGCCTTGCCCTGTTTGATCAAAACCCAATTGCTGGCGCAGAAAAGCTTTGCCAGGCGGCAAACGCCTGCCCCCAAAATCGCACCATTGCCTTTAATCTGGGCCTTGCAAGGTACCGGCTGAATCAAAAGGAGCAGGCTTACAATTTGTGGAAGGGGCTTGCCCAAAGCGGCCCGGCATCTGCAAGGCTTCTGGTCATGCTCGGCTGGACAGCTTTGGAACTTGGAAAACAAGATGAGGCATGGGAATGGGTTTTCAAGGACGAGCTTCTGACCCGCTCGGACCCTGGGGCCATTGCTGTGGCTCTGGAAACACTCTTTGCCCGTGGTCTTTACGAAAAGGCCCTGGCTCTGGCCTGGGAGCATGAAGAGAACATACCTGACCACTATCGCCGAAAAGCCGAGGAATTTGCTGTGGAGGCATTGTGGGAGAGGTTCAGGGCCGGAGAAAAGGAGGAGGCTGCGAAAACGCTCTCCCGGCTTTCCGAAAAAATGCCACAAAATCAGATGATTGCAACGGCAAGGGATTTCATGGTGGCAGCCCTTGTTGATGAAACGCTTGCAGCGCCGGAGGCCAAACCCCTGCCCCATGTTTCAGGGCGGCCCGTTTATCTGGGGGACAATTCCGGTTCAGGCTCACTGGACACTGCCAGCCTTGAAATCACCCTGCCCCAGACAGGCTGTTCCTCTGCTTTTCTGGCAGGCATAGATGAGTACCGCTATTTTTTGGGGCCTCCCTATTCCGTAAATGATGCGCTCCAGTTCGCCCGTCTGCTAACCAGGGTTTCCGGCTTTGTGCCCGGCCCATACCAGATTCGCACTGCCTTTAACCGGGAGGCCGAAAGGACAGACCTTTTGGATGGTCTGGAATGGCTTGCCAGGAGAGCCAAAACCCATAGCAGCTGCGGCGTATTGTTCTATTTTTCCGGCTTTTTCATTCCCCTTATG
>JASEHB010000128.1:6734-6974 GCA_030018745.1 Desulfatibacillaceae bacterium
GGATAATGCTGGAGAAAAGGGGGTGGATTTGCTGCTGCTTCCCCATGACACCCTCATTGATTCAGCCGATTCTGAAAGAGGAATCCTTCTTTCCCAGGTTAAGCAGATGCTGTCGGGCTTGAAAAATGAAGGTATAATGGTCATTATGGATCTGCGCAGGCCTTTCTGGGCGTCAGGCAAAGAGCCTGCGGAATGGGAAAACAACCTGTTCGAGTGGGATAACACCCTTATGCTCTCCTT
>JASEHB010000129.1 GCA_030018745.1 Desulfatibacillaceae bacterium
CCCTTGGAATGTGGTCAATTATTTCAATGACCTGGGTGTCGGGCCGGGGGCGGGCGTAGTGGCCGGCCAGCCTGTTGATTTTTGCAGCCTTTACTGCTGCCTCTTTTACATCCATGCCCCAATGGACAAGGGCGCTCACAATTCCGGTGAGCGTGTCTCCCGTGCCGCCTATGGCCTCCAGGGCCTCCTCGTTTGGTTTGTCAATGGAAGCGAAAATGCCGTTTCGGTCGGCCACCAAATCAACCTTGCCCTTCACCAGCATTGTTTTTGCGGCGTTTTCATGCGTGTAGGCCCGGTTTATGTGGTTTGGCGCGCAGTCTTCCTCATGCAGAATAAAACCCCGCGTATAAAAAGGATGAGGGGCCTTTTCATCTGCCAGAAAGGCAAGCTCGCCGGCATCCGGTGTGAACAGGTCGTAGGATGTGGCCTGCCCGCTCATCTTGGCGGCATACATGAAGCCTGCATCTGCAATTAAAAATGGGCGCGGGGCCATTTCCTCAATGGCAAAGAGAACCTTGTTGTGCCAGTCCACATCCGGCTGAAGGTAATGAAAGACAAGAACGGAGATTTTTTGTACGCAGATGTTTTCTGTGAGGTATTTATAAATGTCGCGGCTGCCCTGTCCCAGGCCTATGTCCCCTGCAAGATAGGCGTATGGCGGCGGCGCATTGAGAACCTTGCATACCGCGGCCGAGGCCCCCAGAAGCGCGGGGGTTCCCCGGTTCACGGCAAGAACCCGGCCATCCACAACAAGACTGTTCTGCCCGAATACAGCCTCGCCGAAAACCAGGCCTGCATCGGGGTCGGGAATCGTGCCCACTACTGCGAGCATAATCTTACCATTTCCTCAAAGGCCAGTTGAAGGGCGTATCCGCAAAGTGTGTGGCCCTTGTCCCTGGGCAGGGGCGTGTCATCCAAAGATTTTCCCACCATCAGGGCTGCAAGGTAGGGCACATCAGGGCATCCGCCGCCGGAGACATTGACAATCTGGCGCGTTTTTTTGCAGGCGGTTATCTTCATGTTGGCTGCCCGCACCATGAGGTGCTCTCCAAAATCCTTAACATGGAACAGGCCCACAGGCTCAAGCAGGGGATTATCCACCGGCACGGTCTGAAGCGGTGAGAGCTTGGCTTTTTCAAGAATGCGAAGGATGAAAAGGGCATCGGTCATGGGAAAGGTTATCACCATGTCGCAGCCGGTCTGCACCGATGGCGGCGGCCCCATGACCTTTACGGCAAGCCCTTGGGCCTTGAGCAGCTTTTCAGCGCGGATGACCTCGCTTGTGTTTTCAAAGACCAAAAGCCCCCGGTCGGAATCTTTGTCTGAAACCGGGAGCTTTTGGTCCTGAATCTTTTTCCTGAACAAACCCAGAAATGTCACAAATCTATGCCTTTGTAAGCGTCAGGGCATATTCTCCGTTATCTTCGGCAATGTCTGCCACGGTCCAGCCCTGGCTGTCTGCTGCACGGCTGACATTTCCCTTTGCCGTGTCCGTATCAACCAGCACTTTAATGCTTCCTTTACCTGCTTTTTTCATGGCATCAAGGGCCATCATCACAGGCTGGGGGCAGGAAAGCCCTCTTGCATCAACCGTATTTGCCATAACCGCCTCCCTTTAAGCAGCTTTTTGCCGCATTGTAAATCCAATGAAAAGACACACTGCAAGGCCTACTGCAACGGCTGCAATTCCGTGGGGGCCAACAC
Organism: Desulfatibacillaceae bacterium; assembly: GCA_030018745.1. GTDB lineage: Bacteria > Desulfobacterota > Desulfobacteria > Desulfobacterales > Desulfatibacillaceae > JAGVAW01. The sequence goes on from JASEHB010000129.1 coordinate 1,705, forward strand.
CGTTTGGCGAGCTTGCCAGCCCGAAGTTGTGGGCAAAGGCAGCTCCCACAATCATACCCCAGACAAAGACAGCAGCATCGCCATCGCCTTCGCCGGAAAGAAAGAGCTGCCTGCCAGGGCATCCGCCCGCCAGGGTGAAGGCAAGCCCGGCAAGAAGCATTCCTGCAAAGTTCCACACATGCATTGTGTGGGCAACCGGCTGGCCTGTAAAGCCAGGGTTAAACTGCTTGAGGGCAAGGTTTGCCATAAAAGCAAAGGCAACAAGGGCCACAAGGCCAAGGAACAGATGAACCTGCCTGAACAGAAAAAGATCCCTTATGGCGCCCATTGTACAGAAGCGGCTTTGCTGGGCCAAAAAGCCCACAGCCAAGCCAACGGCCAGGGAGATAAAAAGCGGGGCTGCCATTGCGCCGGGGCCGGACACGCTGAAAAACAGAACGCCGTTCTGTGGCTGGCCCGCTATTTTGGGAAACATGAGCAGAAGCACAAGAAAGCCTGCCATTGTAAGGGGCATGATCCAGCCCACGGCAGAGTATGTTTTGTTTGTCCTGCCAAGGTTGTAGCCGCCTTTAAGGAAAAGGGTGCCTATGTATATTCCTGCTGCCAGGCCAGCCAGACCAAGGAAGGCGTTGGCATCTCCGCCTGCAAGGCGCAGCAGCGCACGCCAGGGGCAGCCCAAAAAAACAAGCGCACCAATCATGGCAAAAACGCCCAGCACAAAGCGCACAATGGGCGCAGAGCCTGCACGGGGCCGAAATTCCTTGAAAAGATAGGCCGCTGCCAAAGCGCCCAGCACAAAGCCGATTATTTCCGGCCTCATGTACTGCACAACAGCGGCCCGGTGCATACCCACGGCTCCAGCAATGTCCCGCTCCATGCAGGCAACGCATATGCCCATGTTGCCGGGGTTGCCCAGTTTTTGCAGCAGGGCCGCAAAAACGCCGATAAAGGCGCCAACGCTTATTATGCCCCACTTGCTTCCAAAAAAGCTCTTTATTGAGCCCATCTGCTTATTCCTCCCCTGGTTGGATTTTTCCTTTAAGTCGTCCCACCCAAAGCAAAGCGCAGGCAAAATGGACTGCTGCCTTTTGCTATGGGATTGCCCGTACTCTTCCGGGCATCCAAAGCATAGAAACAGCCTATCTGTCCAATAGATAATTTGGATGTTTGACGCAGGGGTTTTTGCTAATTTCTATGGAAGGGCAAACAATTGGGGCTAAAGTTGACTTCCGGCTGCAAGACGGGGGGCTTCATGCAAGGCCAAAGCGCTCCCGCAGGCTGGCGGAAAGGTTGCGCACAAGGGTAAAGGCCTGGTTGACAGTTTTTTCTCCGTCAGGGTTTACAAGGCAGCAGGTGGCAGGGGACAAAAGGCTTCTTGAAAGCAGAAAATCGCGATCTATGCCTTTTCCGGCAAGGGCATCCCACAGAGAGATCATGCGGGCTTCAAGGTTTTCTATGGTTTCCGCCAGAAAAGGCTCGAAGTTTGTGGGCACAATTCCCCAGCAGAGCACTCCGCCCCTTTCCAGAAAGCCCTTGATGGCCTTTGCGTAATTGACAAAAATTTCGCCGTTTGTATAAACATCAAGCGAAAGTATATCCAGGTCCATGTTCAAGAGAAAGTCCCAGTCCGGATTGCCGCACAAATGAACGCCGCGGGGCCGGTCTATGCCCGCAAAAAAGTTGTCCATGTCATTGCGGGCAGCGGTCTGGTCATAGCCGGAGAGGGCGGAGAAGATGAACTGAAGCCCTGGCTCATCCACATACATAAAGGCGTTTTCATTTATTTTTTTAAGCCGTTTAAGCTGTATGTTCACCCGCTTTGCCATGAAATCCATCATAAAGGGCCGCACCGTGTCATCAAACAGGATGGGCTTGTCGTTTTCGTCCTTCACATTGAAGCCAAAGCTTATGGGACCTTCAAGCTGGCCCCTTATGGCCGGGCGGTCTGCAAGGTCCATCTCAAGAAAGCGCGGATAAACAGCGGAGAACTGCTCGGAGATGTCGAAATACTCCGGGTCGTCCATTCCGGCAAGGGCCTCCTCCAGCTCAAGGGCAAAGCGCGTTGAATCAAAGGAAAGGGTCTTTTTTTCCAGATTCATCACCATGCCGGGAAAATGCTCCGAAGCCTGGACATACATATCCTCATAATAGGATAGCCTGGGAAGTTGAGGCCAGAAGGGAATATCCAGGGAGAGGGCAGCCTCAAGCGCCCTGTCTGCATTTGTGTGAGGCATTACAGCCATTGCGGTTGTTAGCAGATTACCCGGAATTGGCGACAAGGCGCTCTCCTTTTAAAAAGCATGAGGGCTATTGTAATACAGGCTAATATTGAGAATTGAAGTTCTTGAGCCTGGAAACCAGAATCATGCCCAGCATGGCAAGGCTTTCCATATCCAGAAATTCATGGGCGTTGCCGGCAAAAAACACATGGCCTGAAGCCGGAAACGATTCGTCAGCATCGTTTGCCGCAACAGCCATCCACAATCCAGGCATGGCCTCAATTTTAAAGGCTGCATCGCATTTGGGGGCATTTGCTGTCCAAGGTATAGCCCCAAGTTTTATGGCAGCGGGCAAAAGGGTATCCAGCGAGCCTTCAAAATCTCTTGCCAGCCGCCTTTCAACAGTATTGTTAAAGCCGCCCACAAATGGCGCGGCGTCCGCAAAATCCCTAAAGCAGACCCAGCCCTTGGCCTGGCTCGGGTTTTTGGGGTTTTGCAAAAGGTATTGGAACAGGGTCACACAGGTAAGATGCGGGGGGCGGCTTCCTTCGCCAAGAGCCTGCCCGGCCAGCGCCACCCCTTCCAAGCCCACATCATAAATGCGGCCAAGCAGGGGAATGCAAATGCTCTTGTTCTTGAAGGGCAGATTCCATTGCCGGGCTATTGCAGCAAGATCCACGGACTCCAAGCGGCCAAGGTAATCCTTGTAAACTGTTTCAAAAACAGGGGCCTGATTTTCCATTTGCAATCACAACAAATAAAAGCCCGGCTGCGTTGGCAACAGGCAAGGTGAAAAGCTATTCGTTCAGGCGCTGAAAAGGGCTGCCGCCGATAGCAGTAAAGAAACTTGGCCCTACTGGGTCAGAATCAGAATGGCTGCTCCGGTAAGAACAAGAATCACTATTTGCCAGTGGCCTTCAGTGGGCTTGAAATCCTTTATTCCGGCTGCCCGTTGCAGGGCAAGATCCGGGGCCGCCGCTTCGGCCTTGGCAATGTCCACAGGGTCGGGCTGCGCGGCAGAGCGGTTCTGCTCCACCACCTTTCCAAAGCAGGCAGGTGCGCCAGCCCCCAGAACAAGGGCAAAAACAATTACAGGGCAAAGCCCCAGACAAAGGGCATTTTTAAGGATTTTTTTGGTTGCAGCCATCGGGAATTTCCTTTTTCCTTAAAGGGATGATTGTTTGCAATGCCTTTATCCTATTTATCATACTACGAAGTGCCATTTGGCACAACCAGCAACAAAAATCGCCCTGCTTGTTCCCAGCGGCGCATAAAATCCTTTTGCGGCAAGATAACCCTTCCAGCCGCCGGGTCGTGCAGCACAATCTGCGCGCCGTCATTTCCATGACCGGCAACCACGGCAAAATGGGCGCTTTTGCCCTGTCCCAGCATTACAATAACCGGCCTGGTTGCTGCAAGATGCCGGTTTATGTCTGCCATGCTGCCCTGATAGATAAGCCCTGTAAGCCCGTGGGACTTGGCTATTTGCACAAGCTCCTGGCCTGAAAAGCCCTCATCCGGGCAGTTCATGTCATTTATGTCCTGGGCGGTCTGGGCAAGCTCTGTCCAGTAGGATGCCACCATTGCCAGGCTTGCAGCGCCGCAGCATGCCTGGCTTTTTTGTTTTACCAAAGAAAGGGGCAGCAGGTATGTGCCAGGCGAATCCGCCCAGCTTGCCGTAACAGGCTGTGGCGAGCGGGACGAGGCGCAGGCCCCGCAAAGTAGCCCCAAGGCAAGAAAAATGCTGATTGTGAAGAATACAGCCCCCTGTTTACCACTTATTCTCATGGGTCGGCGGATATTTTTGTTTTCAGGCGGACTGGTTATAAAGCTATATTTTTGCATTCAATCCTCTTTGTCTGTAAACAGATATCCCACCGAACGCAGGCTCTTGAAAAACTTTGGTTTTTTGGGGTCCTCCTCAAAGTATTTTCGAAAGCGGACAATAAAATTGTCCACTGTGCGGCTGGATGTATCCCCTGAATAGCCCCAGCCGATTTCCAGAAGCTCCTGCCGGGAAAGGGGTTTGTCCTTGTTTTGAAAAAAAATTTTCAAAAGCCTTACCTCCTGCTCCGAAAGGTTTATTTCGCCCATGGGGCAGTTGGCTGTGTAGGTTTTCAAATTAACCTGGTTTGGCCCGAAGCTGTAAATGCTCTGCTCCGGCTCTGTTGGTGCTCTGCCGTTCCAGGATGCGCGGGCAAGAAGCCGCTCCACCCGCAGAAGAAGCTCCTTTAAGTGAAAGGGCTTTGAAAGGTAGTCGTCAACCCCATCCTTTAATCCCTGAATTTTGTCATCCACCCCGCTTTTGGCGGAGAGAATTATTATGGGAAGCTTCTGATCCTGAATGCGTATATGGCGCAGCACAGTGAATCCATCCATCTTGGGCAGCATTATGTCCAGTATGATGAGGTCTGGCCGCCTTTCGCGGTAAAGATTTAAGGCTGCAATGCCGGTGGGGGCGATTTCCACCTCGTAGCCTGCCAGCTTGAGGTTAAGCTCCAGGCCCTCGGCCAGGTGGGTGTCATCCTCCACCACCAGGATTTTTTGCCGGAAAGAGTCTGAACGCGTCATGGTTTTTCTCCTGTCTGCCTCATCTATTGCCTTCCAAAAAGGTATCTTGAGCAACTCCGTCAGCCTGTCGCCTGCTCCTTGGCCAAATGCTCCGGCGCATTTGCCTTGCCTTTAGTGTTTTGGCGGAGTTTCTTTTCTGCCAGGGGCAGGGTGAGCGTAAATGTGGCTCCTTTGCCGGGGCCATCCGAATGGGCGCTTATTTTGCCATTATGAATTTTTGCAATATTTGCCACCAGAAAAAGGCCCAGCCCGAAGCCCTTGGCGCTCATGGTATCCGGCGAGCCTATCTGGAAGAACTTTTTAAAAATCTTTTTGCGGAGCTTTGGTTCAAAGCCCATGCCGTTGTCGGAGAACTCAATATGTACCTTTCGGCCCGCCTTGGAAATTCTTATATCCACCTGCGAGTCCGCCCCCAAAGAGTATTTTGTCGAATTGCTCAAAAGATTTACCATAAGCATGAAAAAAAG
>JASEHB010000130.1 GCA_030018745.1 Desulfatibacillaceae bacterium
AGCTGGAGGTTCTTTATGAGTGTGCGTGTGGAAAAGAATGGGCCGGTTTTCACGGTGATATTGAGCCGACCCGAAGTGAAAAATGCAGTGGACAGGCCCACTGCTGATGCTCTTGCAGATGCTTTCCGCCAGTTTGCCACAGATGACGGCGCGCTTGTGGCTGTGCTGTGGGGTGAGGGAGGCTCGTTTTGCTCTGGCGCGGATTTGGGTGCTGTGGCAGAGCAGAACGCTCTGCGGGCAAACCGGCTTTCAACGGACATGGGTGATGACGGCCCCATGGGCCCGACCCGCATGAAGCTCAAAAAACCAGTCATTGCGGCAATTTCAGGCTATGCTGTGGCTGGCGGCCTTGAGCTTGCCCTGTGGTGCGATCTGCGGGTGGTGGAGGAGGATGCCATTTTTGGCGTTTACTGCCGCCGCTACGGGGTTCCGCTCATTGACGGCGGCACCCAGCGACTGCCGAGGCTCATCGGCCTTTCCCGCGCAATGGACATGATTTTGACAGGCCGCTCTGTGGGTGCAAAAGAAGCCCTTGAAATGGGCCTGGCAAACCGGGTAGTGCCTGTGGGCGCCTGCCTGGCAGAGGCCAGAAAATTGGCGGAAAAAATTGCCGCCTTTCCCCAGCTTTGCATGAGAAGCGACCGGCTGGCCGCTTTAGAGGGTTTTTCTCTGGATTTTGATGCTGCAATGGCCCTTGAGTTTGAAAAAGGCATGGAAGTGATTTTCAGCGGGGAGACAGTGAGTGGGGCGCAACGGTTCACCCAGGGTCTTGATCGCCAAAAGCCTTGACCATTTCACCCTGTACAGCTAAAAACATCGTGCAGTAAAACCTATCAGCCAAGTAGGAATTAAGTTTATGGATAACAGCCCGGCGGAAAAGGAAAAAGCTCTGTCAAAACTGCTGGCAGGCCTGGGGCCTGTTGCTGTGGCTTTTTCCGGAGGGGTGGACAGCTCGTTCCTGCTGGCTGTGGCCCGCGAGGCCCTTGGCAGCAATGTGCTTGCAGTAACAGCGGTATCGCCCATTGTGCCCCAGGATGAAATCCGCAGGGCAAGGGAGTTTGCAGCCGCGTTCAAGGTGAACCACATTTTTGTGGAGGATGATCCCCTTTCTATTGCCGAGTTTGTGGAAAACGGCCCCATGCGCTGTTTTTTCTGCAAAAAGGCCCAACTGGAAAAATTAAGTTTTGCAGCCCTGGGCGCAGGTTTTCCAACCCTTGTGCATGGGGCCAACAAGGATGACCACAAGGATTACAGGCCCGGTCTGGGGGCTGCGGCCCAGCTTGGGGTGGGCGCGCCTTTGGCGGAATGCGGCCTTTCCAAGGAAGAAATTCGCACCCTTTCAAAAGCAAGGGGGCTAAATACCTGGAACAAGCCGCCAATGGCCTGCCTTGCAACGCGCATACCCTATGGCGAGCCTATCACCCTGGAAAAGCTGCAAAGGGTGCAGGCTGCCGAGGATTTCCTTTTTTCGCTTGGCTTTTCCGGCTTTCGGGTTCGCTTTCATGGGCCTGTGGCCAGAATTGAGGCCAGGCCAGAGGACTTTGAAAAGATTTTTGCCCCCAAAAACCGGCAAAAAATTATCCGGGCCTTTGCAAAAACAGGCTTTGACCATGTGGCCCTGGATTTGGAAGGCTACACAACCGGCAGTTTGAACCGCGCTCTGAAAAAATAAGGATGCCATGAAAAAAATTACTCTTTCCGATGCTTTTAAAACCCACCACGAGGACCAGGAAAAAATAATAACCCCGGAGAAGACCCTGGAAAATTTCGAGCAGAGGCTCAAAGGCGTTGACCTGGACATATTTGAAAAAACAGTCCGGGTGGACAACGGCAGGCTTGGCATTCCCGTGTATTTTTCCATGTATGGGGCAGATGCAAGGGTGCTCACCGGAATCCGCAAGCAGATGGGAAAGGGCGGCACGGATGTTCAGGCGCGTGCAAGCGCGGTGATGGAGCTTGCCGAAAGGTTTTCCTTTTACGCCTTTCTGGATGACCCTGCCCATTTCATTTTTGACAGCCACAAGAACCTGGGGGCAGATGCCATGCCCCTTTCCCAGATCGCCCTTTCCGTGCATGACCAGTCTGATGAATGTCAGGCAGCCCTTGAGTTTTTTGCAGATTTTCCCCAGCGCTGGGCCTGGGCCACAAACTTTGCCGCAGACAAGGCCTGCCTTGTTCCAATTGACTGGTTTTTTGGCATAAACGAATTCAACGGGACCTGTGCCGGAAACTGCACGGAGGAGGCCCTTTGCCAGGGAATATGTGAGGTGGTGGAGCGCCATGTGAGCGAAAGGGTTTCCACCCTCAAGCTTGCCGTTCCGGCCATATCCCGCACGGGTATTGAAGACCCCACTGCAAAGGACTTGCTGGCCAAATACGATAAGGCTGGAATTCTGGTTTATCTTTCGGATTTTTCGCTGGATACGGGCATCCCAACTGTGGGGGTTCTGGCCTTTGACCCTGTTACCCTAAACCGCTCAAGCGAAATGGTGTGGACAGCCGGAACAACCGCCTCGCCGGAAAAGGCCCTTAACCGGGCGCTCACGGAAACAGCCCAGCTTGCCGGGGATTTCAATTCCAACAGGGTTTATGTGGCAAGCGGCCTGCCCAAGTTTAAAAGCCTGGATAAGGCGGATTTTCTGCTCAAGCCCAAAAAAACCGTTACCATATCTGAACTGCCAGACATTTCAGACCCCAACATAAAGGTTGAAATTGATAACCTTGTGAGCACCCTTGCCAGACAGGGTTTTGAAACCTATGCCATTGAAACCACGCACGAAGACCTTAAAATCCCCGCCTTTTACACAATAATTCCCGGCACGCGCTTTCGCGAGCGGGCGCGCAAAGGCTCTGTGGGCCTTTTTCTGGCAAAGCTTTTCACAAAATACGGCCCGGCAGAAATGGCCCTTGCGCGGCTGGAGCAGATGAAGCAAAAACTGCCCGGCAGGTATTATATTGATTTTTACCGGGGCACCCAGCTTCTTGCCATTGACCGAGCCGGTGAGGCTGCAAGCGCTTTTGAAGCCGCCCTGGAAAAGGGGCCTGAAGCAGAAGACCTTGTTGATGTGCTGGTCTGGCTTGCCGTTGCCCAGAAGGAATGCGGCCAGTTGAAAAAGGCCCTGATCCTGCTTGAAAAAGCCTGCTCCCTTGATGACGAGCGCACCGATGCCTATAACCTTATGGGCTACTGCCTTTTTGCGCTAAAGGAGCACGAAAAGGCCATAGAGGCTTTTAAAAAGGTCATTGCGCTGGATCCTGGCTCGGCCATTGATTATGCCAACATCGCCTCCAATTACCGGGACATGGGCAGGGCTGATGAGGCCATCGTCTGGTACGAAAAAGCCCTTGCCATAGAACCATCAATAGATTTTGCAAGGCAGAACCTTGAGCGGTTGAAGGCCAGGCGATAAAAAACCTGCCAGGGCAGGCAAAAGGCTGCAAGGGGATGTCATTCTCTTTGCGGCCTTTTTTGTTGGCGCCTGCTCCAATAGCTTGTGTATAAGTCAAAGCCGCGCTAAACTAGCGGTCAAAGCTTTTTTGCGGAAAGCTTAAGGCTTTTTAGAAAACAGACTTTTTTTAAGGCGTAAGGCCAAGAGGAAAATGCCGTGAAGGAAAAAAATCTTGTATGCCCTGGGTTTGCAGCGGCCGCTGCGGCTGCTGGCATAAAAAAGGCCAATACCCTGGATATGGGCATCATTGTTGCCCAAAAGCCAGTGCCTGTGGCCGGGGTTTTTACCCGCAACAAGGTAAAGGCCGCGCCCGTGCTTGTTGATCAGGCCCGTGTTGCAAAGGGCTTTTGCCGCGCTGTTGTGGCAAATGCAGGCTGCGCCAACTGCTGTACCGGAAAGCAGGGCATGGATGACGCCATCAAAACCGCAGCCATTGCAGCCAGGGCGCTTGGTGCAGATGAGCAGAGCATTCTTGTGGCCAGCACCGGGGCCATAGGTTCCTATCTGCCCATGAATAAAATTGAGGCCGCCCTGCCGGGCCTTTGCTCCCGCACAAAGCCTGACGGGTTTGCCGACTTTGCCCGCTGCATAATGACAACCGACAGGCAGCCCAAAATCAGCGTACAGACCATAAAGCACGAGGGCAAGAGCGCCATGATAATGGGCATTGCCAAGGGTGCTGGCATGATTCGCCCGGACATGGCGACCATGCTCTGCTTTATCGTGACAGACATTGTTGCAAGCCCGGATGAGATTGGCTCGGCCCTGTCATCATCCGTGGAAAAGACCTTCAACAGGATAAGCGTGGATGGGGATACCTCCACCAATGACACGGCTCTTATAATGGCAAGCGGAGAAAGCAGGCTCAACCTCTCTGCCTGCAGGGGCGATTTTCAGAAAGCCTTGGATGCCGTGTGCCTGGATTTGGCAAAGATGATGGTTGCAGATGGCGAAGGGGCCACCGTGCTTTTCACGGTGAATGTTGTTGGCGCAAAGGACGATGCCCAGGCCTTTGCCGTGGCGGATGCGGTGGGCCATTCCCCCCTTGTGAAAACCGCCGTGTTTGGCAAGGATGCCAACTGGGGCCGGATTCTGGCCGCAGCCGGGCGCAGCGGGGCCGAGGTTGACCCGGAAAAAATCTCTGTGAGCTTTGACAGCGTGCAGGTGGTGAAAAATGGCATGGGGCTTGGCAAGGATGCAGAGAAAAAGGCCTCGCAGGTGATGAAAAACCCCCAGTTTGCCCTCGAAATTGACCTGGGCCTGGGAAAGGGCAGCAGCTTTATAATAACCTGCGATTTAACCTATGACTATGTGAAAATAAACGCGGACTACCGCACATGAAAAGAGAATTGAAAAAGGGAGGCAGGCCCCTGCCGGGAAAAAAGAGCCTTCCGCAAAAAAAGAGCAGTCCGCCAAAACAGGCCCAGGCGGATACAGGGCTTGTACGCCTGCAAAAGTTTATGGCCCATGCAGGAATATGCTCCCGCCGCAAGGCCGAGCAGCTCATTGCAGAGGGCCGGGTGCGGGTTAACGGCAAGGTTGTGACCGCAATGGGAACCCTTGTGGACCCGGCAACAGACCGCGTGGATTGTGACGGCAAACCGGCAAGGGCAGATATTGCTCCTCTTTATGTGGCCCTTAATAAGCCAAAGGGCTTTGTTTCAAGTTGCGAGCACCCTGGACAGAGGGTGGTGACAGAGCTTGTGAAAATTCCAGGCCGCCTCTACCCGATTGGCCGCCTGGACAAGGATTCCACCGGGCTTATACTGCTCACCAATGACGGGGATTTGCACCTTAAGCTCTCACACCCCCGCTATGACCACGAAAAGGAATACCAGGTGGGCCTGGAAAAGGAGATTTCCGACAAAGACCTGGCGCATCTTGCTGGGGGAGTGATGATTCATGGCCGCAGGACCAGGCCTGCAAAGGTGGTAAGAACAGGGCCAAAGGAATTTGCCATAACCCTGAAGGAGGGCCGCAACCGCCAGATACGCCACATGGCGCGGGCTGTGGATAACGAGGTGAGAACCCTGCATCGGGTGCGGGTGGCCCATGTTCAGTTGGGAAACCTGCCAAGCGGCCAATGGCGGCTTCTTTCAGACCAGGAGGTCAAGGCCTTTGACGGCCAGATCCAAAACAAAGAAAAACCATGAGGTATGAAGGCCCCATCTACCGGCCTCCAAGCGAGGCGGATTCGCTGCTTGTCCAGGCAACTGTTGGCTGCCCCCACAACCGCTGCACCTTCTGCATGGTCTATAAAGACGGCCCCCGCTACAAAGTCAGGCCTGTTGATGAAATTATCGAGGACCTTTGCGAGGCTGCCAGTATTTACGGCGAGAAGGTCTCCACCCTGTTCTTCCCTGCTGGCAACACAATTGCCATGAAAACTGCTGATCTGGCCCAAATCTGCAAAAAGGCGGGAGAACTTTTTCCAAACCTGGCCCGCATAACGGTTTACGGCTCAATACAGTACATTTTCCAAAAGGGGCCTGCCAAACTTAAAACCCTGCGCGAGGCAGGCCTTTGCCGCATTCATGCAGGGCTGGAAAGCGGCGATGACGCCATTTTAAGGCAGGTGAAAAAGGGCTTTGATTCCAAAACCGCAATCACGGCAGGCCAGTGGGCCATTGAGGCGGGCATTGAATTGAGCCTCTATGTTGTGCTTGGCTTGGGCGGCAGGGAGCAAACAAGGCAGCACGGGCAGCACACAGCAGATGTGTTGAACCACATAAACCCGCACTTCATACGCCTGCGAACCTTTGTGCCAAAAATAAATACACCCATGCTGCAAGATGTAAAGGCCGGGCGCTTTTTAATGCTTTCACCCCACGAGGTGCTTGAAGAAACCCGGCTTATGATTGAGAACCTGGATGTCACTTCTCAAATAACAAGCGACCACTACACCAATTATATAAACCTGGAAGGCAGGCTGCCGCCTGACAAGGCCAGCCTTCTTGCCGACATTGAAAAGGCCCTGCAAAGGCCCCAAAGCGACTTCAGGCCCTTTTTCATAGGGGATCAGTGAAGCAAATCCGTGAGACCGGCCTTTCGAGCGAAACGCAAGGCCGCCCACCCCAAGCACAAGCGCACAGGGCGGGTCCAGGGAAACAAGGGCAAGGCATTTGTTGGGTGAACCTTGCGCTAATGCGCAAGAACCACCCAACCTACAGCTTAACCACAAACATACAGGCGGTTACAGGGAATCGTGGTTTCTCTTTTTAACCACCGGCGTACAGGGCGGGTCCAGGGAAAGGAGAGCAAGGCGCGCGAGGCGGGCAGGAACGAGGTGTACTTTTTGTACATCGAGTTACTGCACGGCGAAGCGCAACGCAGCTATCTTTTTCCTGGGGCCGCCCCTCCACAAGCGTACAGGGCGGTTCCAGGTGGTGCGTATGCAAGGCGCACAAGTGAGGAATGAGGGAGTGTACTATTAGTACATGACCGAAATTCCGATGCGCAGTGCAACACAGCCCACGGCTTCCTGGGG
>JASEHB010000131.1:0-1606 GCA_030018745.1 Desulfatibacillaceae bacterium
CCATATATTTAATAGATGACGCAACAAGTCATCGGGCATAAAAATGGGCCAAAAGGCAAAAAGACCCTCAAGCCGCATTGACAGGCCTTGAGCCTTGAGCCTATATTGATTTTTTTCAATAAACGGAGAAAATGTCATTTCATGGCTGATTCCCCCCCGAAAAAACGCTCCGGGCCAGCCCCATCCAAGGGCAGGGCTGCTTCCCGCCAGCCCCTGGTTTCCGTGGTCACGGTCAACCACAATGGCAGGGCCTTTCTCTGCGACTGCATAGATTCGCTTTATGCCCAGCAATATCCAAAAAATTGCCTGGAAATTGTGGTGGCGGACAATGCCTCCACAGATGATTCCATTGAGCAGCTCAAGGCAAGGCACCCCGGCGTGACCGTGATTCTGCGCCAGGAAAACCATTACTGCAAGGCCGTTAACCAGGGCATATGCCAAAGCGCAGGCCAGCTTGTAGCTGTTGTCAACAACGATACCAAAATGGACGAGAACTGGCTTGCGCCCCTTGTGGAGGTGATGCAAAGCCACCCGGACGCCGGGGCTGTGGGCAGCAAAATCCTCTTTGAGGACGGCCGCATTCAGAGCGTGGGCCACATCCGCTACCCTGGCCACTACTGGGTTGACCGGGGCTTTGGAGAGCAGGACCGGGGCCAGTATGACGGCCTTTTCGCCACGGAAAGCCTGTGCGGGGCATCCATGCTGCTCCGCAAAAAGGCCCTTGAGAATACAGGGCTTTTTGATGAAGATTTTGAAATGTACCTTGAAGATGTGGACATGGGCCTGCGCATGATTCAAAAGGGCTGGAAGCTCTACACAGCCTCAAACAGCGTTCTTGTCCACAAGAATCACGGCACCATCGGCTCTGAAGAAAAGGCCATGGAGCGCATGGAGAAAAACCGGCTCCTGCTTCTGGCCAAGCACTGGCCTGATGAGCTTTGCGCCCACTTGAGCGGGCACGGCTACTTTGTGGACAAGCACACCGTCAACCCCGAACTTTTCCGTGAGGCCCTTTTCAAGGCCTATCAAAAGCTTGCCAAGGAGCATCCTCCTGATACAACAGCCCGCGTCATGGAGCAGATAACATGGAGGCTGGAGGAGATTTTCATTCCGGAGCGCGATGCCCTCATCAAACGGCTGGCAGACCAGGAAAAAGCCCTACTGCGCCTGGAAAAGCTGGAGTCCGCTGCCAGGGAAAACGAAATCCGCAAGGAGCGCGAAGCCAATCTCCGCATGGAGATAGCCAAGCACAAGAAGCTTTTGAGAAGCCGGGAGGAGCAGGTAGCCCGACTGGAGAACTCCAGGGGGATGCGCTACCTTGTAAGGCCCCTGGAATCGGTTTTTGTGCCGGTTGAGCGCAAGATAAAGGGCCTTGCCGGGTATATTTTCCCCGCTGCAAAAAAGCAGGCCCATGGGCTGCCCCTTGCAAACCAGGCGCCGGAGCACCCTGCCAGCATAACAATAAAATGCACGGATCAGTGCCATCTCAAATGCACCATGTGCGACATCTGGAAGGCTCCCCGCGTGGCCGAGCTTTCAACAGAGCAGTGGAAGCAGATTGTTTCCGAGTTCTGCGACTGGCTGGGGCCTTTCAACCTCAACATTG
>JASEHB010000131.1:1616-6927 GCA_030018745.1 Desulfatibacillaceae bacterium
AAGGAAAGATTGAGGCAGCCTTGCCTTCTATAGGCGCGGCATTTGTAAGCCTCTTCTGCGGGAGGATGTGGAAGATCTGGCCGCCCTTTGCAGCGAGAACTCCGTTGGCGTCACGCTTATCACAAACGGCGCGCTCATAACCCCCAAAAGGGCCAAAAGCCTTGTTGAGTCAGGCATCCGGCGCTTCAATATTTCTTTGGACAGCCTGGATGCAGCAGTGCATGACAGGCTGCGGGGCATTGAAGGAACCCATAAAAAGGTGATGGCCGGCATTGATCACCTGCGCAGCGCAGCCCTTGAAAAGGGTGTCCCCGTCCACATCTGCCTGGCGGCAGTGGTCATGAACCCCACCCTTGACGGGCTGTTGAGGCTCACAGACTTTGTGGACAGGGGCGGAGCGGATTCCATCATCTTCCAGGCCCTGGAGCAGAACTTCCATGCGGTTCCGGATTCCTCCTGGCGCAATGAAAGTCCGCTGTGGATAAAAGACTTGCCCCTGCTCAACAAGGTTATGGACGAGCTGACCGCAAAAAAATCGGAAGGATACCCCATTGAAAACTCCCTGCGCCAGCTTGAGGCCATAAGGGAGTATTTTTCAGACCCAAATGCCTGGACAGCCCGCACAACCTGCCAGAGCGGAGACAAGAACTTCATAGTCACAGTCAATGGCGACGCCCTGTTGTGCTGGAATCTTGCGCCTGTGGGCAACCTCGTTCAGGAAAGGCCTGAAAACCTCTGGAACAATGACAGAGCCTTTGTCCTGCGCAGGCAGATAGCCCAATGCCAATGCACCTGCAAGATTCTTAACTGCCACTTTGCCTGAAAAAAAGCGCCATGAACCCAAGCCCCCAACAGGCCCTGCTTCCCAGGGTGGTTTCCGCCAACTGTATGGAAACCCTTGCCCAAAGCCTGGCAGATGACCTTTGCCCCCTTGCGGATCCCTTTTCTGCACGGACAATTGTCACCCCCAACGCGGGCATGGCCCGCTGGACAGCCCTGACCCTGGCCCAAAAAAAAGGCATCTGCGCCAATACGCGCTTTGTGCTGCCCAACACCTTTGTGCACGAGCTTTTTGCCGCCATTGTGCCGGAGACTGTGGGGCAATCGGGCCAGGCCTTTGAAATCGAGGCCATGACCCTGCGCATTGCCTCCGCCCTGGCAGGCCCTTCCAAGGATGACTCTTTTGCACACCTTGAAGGCTATCTGGCAGATGATGACGGCGGGCGCAAGCTCCTAGCCCTGGCAGGCCGTTTGGCCGCCCTTTTTGACAAGTATCTGCTCTTTCGCCCGATTATGATGGAAAACTGGGATCAGGGCAAAAGCAGCCACTGGCAGGCCAAGCTATGGCGCGCTGCAAACAGGGGCCTTACCGGCCACAGGCCCTTTTTGCGCCGGGCCTTTTACAATGCCCTGGAAGGGCCTGCCCCGGACAGCGCCTGCCTGCCGCCTGGCGTGAGCATTTTTGGCGTTAGCGCGCTACCGCCCTTTATTTTTGATGTGCTGATGGCTTTGGGCCGCAAAATCCCCGTCACCTTCTATGTGTGGAATCCCTGCCGGGAATTCTGGGGGGATGTGGTAAGCGACCGGCAAATGGAGAAAATCCTGCGCGACTACCCTGATTTTACCCCCCGCGAGCTTCATTTTGAAGAAAGCAACGCCCTGCTGGCATCCCTGGGACGGGCAGGGGCGGATTTTCTCCAGGCCCGAATGCAGGCCGAGCATATTGAGAAAACCGCCTATATGACGCCAAAGGCGGACACGCTTCTTGGCGCAATCCAGCGCGACATATTTCTTCTTGAATCTCCCGCTGCAACAAAAGGCCAAAAGCAGGTTCTTGGCCCGGATGACAGCTCTGTTTCCATACACAACTGCCACAGCCCTTTGCGGGAAATGGAGGTTCTTTTCGACTGCCTTCTGGCTGCACTTGAGGCAGACAGGAATTTGACCCCGGAAAAAATACTTGTGACAGCGCCGGACATGGAAACATACGCGCCCTTTGTGGAAGCGGTTTTTGGGGCAACAGATGAAAACGGGCCTCGCATTCCCTACTCCCTTGCCCTGCGCCGCACAGATCGTCAGAGTCCTTACATACAGGCCTTTTTTGCAGCCGTGGAGCTTTGCCAGGGCCGCTTTGAGGCAGCCAGCGTGCTGGATCTTCTGGCCCTCTCCTCTGTGCGCAGCCGTTTTGGCCTTTCTGAAGGGGATTTGGAAACAATAGGCCAGTGGGTGGCCCAAACCCGCATCTGCTGGGGTGTGGATGAGGCTTTCAAGCAGGAGCGCGGCCTGCCCCCCCAAAGGGAGAACACATGGCGCGCAGGGCTGGACAGGCTTCTTCTGGGTTATGCACTTGGGCCTGATGAGAGCATGGAGTTTGAGGGGATTTCCCCTGCCGCAGGCATACCAAGCCAGCAGGCCGAGCTTTTGGGCTACCTGGAAGATTTTTCCGGGCATCTTTGGGCCACGGCGCAGGCCATGAGCAAAAACAGGCCCCTGGCCCAGTGGTCGGAAATTTTTGGCAGCCTTGCCAAGGGCGTTCTGGATGAAAAAGTTGACGAATACGGCGGCGCCCAGGCCCTGCGGGACGCCCTGGCAGGCCTTGCACAAAGGCAGGAGCAATGGGGCTTTGACATGGCGGTCTGTGCTGCGGCTGCCGCAAAACTGGTGCAGGAGCAGGTGCAAAAGTCCGTTGGTGGCGCAGGGTTTATGCAGCATGGCGTAAACTTCTGCTCACTTTTGCCTGCCGCGGGCGCACCCTTTGATGTCATCTGCCTTGTTGGAGCCAATGAAGGGGTTTTTCCGGGAAACGATTCTACTGGCAGCTTTGATCTGACAGCCATCCACCCCTTGCCCGGAGACCGCTCCAGGGCCAATGAGGACCGCTACGCCTTTCTGCAAACCATATCAAGCGCAAAAAAAAGGCTTGTCATAACCTACACGGGGCAGTCCCAGACCGATAACCAGAGCATTCTGCCTTCTTCAGTTGTATGTGAGCTTATTGATTATATTGATAACAACTATTCAGATAAAAACGGCCTGCCTTTAAGGGAGCGCATTGTCACGCGCCACAGGCTCCACGCCTTTGCGCCCCAGTATTTTTCAGGGGATTATCCGGGCCTTTTTTCTTACTCACCAAGCCTTTGCCGGGCGGCCCAGGCAGGAACAGCCAGCACCCAGGCCCCTGCACCCTTTGCAAGGGAGGCGCTTGCCCATGTTGATTTTCCGGCAAGGCTTCCGGTTTGGGAGCTTGAGAAGTTTTTTGCCAATCCTTCACAGGCTTTTTGCAGAACCCGCCTGAAGCTGAACCTTGATTTGGCGCAGGAAGCCGGGCCGCAGAGTGACGAGGCCTTTTCCATTGGAGGCCTGGAACAATACGGCTTGCAGATGGAGCTTTTGGAAAAGGCCCTGGCGGAAAAAGACCCTGCCCTTTGCAAGGACTGGGCTGTCCGCACGGGCCGCCTGCCCCACGGAATGCCTGGCCTTATGGCCTTTGACCAGCAGGCAGGCCTGGCAGAGGCCTTTGCAAAAAAGGTGGGGCCTTTTGTGAGCAGCGGCCTTGCCTCCCTTGCCGTTGAGGTGGCCATAAACAGCACAGAATTAACAGGGGAAATTTATCCGGCAGGCCCTGACGGCCCCCTTGTTTTCCGGCCTGCAACGCTGAAGGCCAAGGACCGCCTCAAGGCCTGGATAAGGCATCTGGCGGCGTGCGCAAACCAGCCCGCCGGGGAGGGCTTCTGCACAAGGCTCATCTTTGCTGATCATCATATTGTTTACAGCCCTGTGGACCAGAAAAAGGCAAAGGAACTTCTTAACGATCTGCTTTTTCTTTACAGAGAAGGCTTAAGCCGCCCTCTACCCTTTTTTCCAGCCTCATCCTTTGCTTATGCAGAAGCCAGATTGAGCAGGGGCAAAGACAGGGACAAAGCTCTGGAAGGGGCGGAAATTGCTTTTTATCCCCAATTCAAAAGGCCCTGGGGTGAAGGCGAAGACCCATACATAAAGCAGTGCTTTGGCGGAATCGAGCCTCTTGATGACAGGTTTGCAGACCTGGCTGAAAGGGTTTTTGAACCCTGCCTGGAGCACACGGAAAAAGGGTAGCCCGTCAATGCGGTCCGGGCCGTCCGGTATCAAAGGCTGTGGGCAAGCCTGCCCATCCAGGCCCGGATAAAAGGCTTTTGGCCCTGACGGATGGCCACAAGCTCATCAAGCACAATGAGGGTAAGTCCCCACAAAAGCTCGCCCTCATAATGGTAGCAGGGTACGGAAAAGGAAAATCCCCCTATTTTCCACTTGTGCACAAGACGGTTGCGGGGGTCTGCCAGAAAATCCAGAGGCAGCCATATTATTTTGCTCAACTCGCCGGAAAGCTGCCAGCCGGGATTGCCCAGAAGCCCGAAGCAGAAGGGCGAAACAATCATAGGGGCAAGCCGGTTGTGGGTACGGGTGGGGACAATTGAAAGCCTGCCCCAGTAGCGGGCATCTTTTTTTGCATCCATGCCCGTTTCCTCCAAAAGCTCCCGCCTGGCGGTTTCCAGCAGGGTGGGGTCGTTTGGCTGGGCCACACCTCCGGGGCAGGCCAGATCCCCGGACCAGGGGTCGCCCTTCCGGGTGGCCCGGCGCACCAAAAGCACTTCAGGGTCCGGGTTTGCCCGCAGCACAACGGCAATGGCGGCTTGCTTGAAGCTGTTTTTCCAGCCAATCCGCACGGGGCGGTGACTGGCGACAGCCTCTTCCAGGCTCTTAGAAGACATTTTTTAACCTTTTATCCGCAGGCAGCTTGCCTGGGGGTTTTTGCTCTGGCACTTGAATTTGCCCCCAAGTATAATTATGTATTATGTTTAGCATTGCCAGAGCCTGCAAGTCTCCTTAAAAAAAGTGGGCTTAACAGGATGCTTTTGTACTGCTGGTGTGATGCCGGGCCATCACAGCGCCCGGAGGCATAAAAATCAACCCTAAAGGACGCCCCTGCAATTGACACGGCCTGCAAGCGCCCTGCCATGAAAATTATGGCAGGGAAAAGTGTTGAAGGCGGTTTTTGTCGGCGCGTCATAAAGGCCCGGACCTCGCATGGACAGGGAAAACTTTTTCGTTCTTCTGGAGCTTTCCACAGACCCACCCGAAAGCGACCCAGAAAAGATAGAGCTGGCGGTAAAAAACCTCCAGGCCAAGTGGAGCCGCTTCCGCAACCACCCCACCAAGAGCATCCAGGCCAAGAAGATTCTTGGGCTTTTGCCTGAAATGAAAACCACCGAAGACTTAAGAAGCTTTGTAATAGCACATCAGAATGATTTTCATACAGTTTTAGCGCCTGAAG
>JASEHB010000132.1 GCA_030018745.1 Desulfatibacillaceae bacterium
CCAGTTGAACAGAATGTGGACAATTCCTGAAGCCCATCCGCAAAAAAGGTAAAAGAAAAGGTAGCGCCCATGCCCAAGGTGGTCTTCCACATTGTCGCCGAAAATGTACAAAAACCACACATTACCCAACAGGTGCAGAAAGCCGCCATGAAGAAACATAAACGAAAACAAGGAAAAAGCCTGTGCTCCAAATGAGAAGTGGTAAGCGATTTCGTCAACCGTGTAACGGGCCGGGATAAGGCCCCAATGATAGATGAAGCGCTCTACCTCGCCCCCTAAAGAAAGCCCGACAAAAAACAGGGCCACATTGATCCCTATAAGCATATTGTTAACAATGGGATAAGTGCTGGAGGGAACTATATCTCGGATTGGAATCATAAAAAATGCCTGCTGGAGATGTTAATGCCCGGCTCTTGGGTATGGGCGTCCTGAAAACTGCGGGCTTAATTTTTTTAAAATAAGGCGCAAAAAGCCATTTTGCAATTTTTACGGCAAGAAATTTTAAGGCTTGGCAGCTGGCGCAATAAAACCGGCAGAAAACCAAAAGCAGGCCAGGAACCCACCGCGAAAAAGGTCGCAGGGCAGCAGGGGCATAAAGACTTATCTCTATTGTCCGTCAAGCACCTTGCGGATTTCCCTTGAAAGCTTTTCCATGCCAAAGGGTTTTTGAATAAAGCCATTACACCCTTTCTGCATAATGTCGGCAACCTGGCTCTCCATGGAGTATCCGCTTGCAAGAAGAACCTTAACTTCCGGGGCCATCTCTTTTAAAATATCAAAAAGTTTTCCTCCCGACATATCGGGCATAATCATGTCAAGCACAACAAGATCAATGGACTGGGAATTCCCTTTAAAAATTTCCAATGCCTTTGTACCGGACTCCGCTACCAGAACCGTGTACCCCAAAGCCTCAAGCATATCCTGCCCCGCTTTTAGGGCCAGCACCTCATCATCCACAAAAAGCAAGGTTTCCTTGCCGTAACCCAGGCCGGTAACAATAGCAGGCTCAACAGCAACAACATTTTTTGAGGCTGGCAGATGTATGAAAAAGGCTGAACCCTCACCCTGCCTGCTGCTGACAGTCACGAATCCGCCGTGGTTTTTTACTATGCCCTCTGCAGAAGAAAGCCCCAGGCCGGTTCCCCGCGGATGCTGCTTTGTGGTGAAAAAGGGGTCGAATATCCGCTTTAGCGTTTCCCGGTTCATGCCTATTCCGGTGTCGGAGACTGCAATTTCAATAAACCTTCCAGCCGCTATACCGTGACTTTTTGCAAGTGATTCATCAACCACTGTGTTTTGGGAGCTTATTGTCAAATCTCCGCCCTGGGGCATTGCCTGCCAGGCATTGATGAACAAATTCATCAGCACCTGCTCAATCTGGCCCCTGTCAACTTCAGCGGGCCAGATATCCCCCAACTCCAGGATGATTCTTATTTCCTTTTTGGTGCGCCAGAACATTCCGGCTGTTTTTTTGATAACAAAATTTAAATCCGTTGTCTGAATCTCGTATTTGCCGCCCCGCGCAAAGCCCAGTAACTGGCGGGTAAGGCCGGTGGCATCCAGAATGCAGTTTTCAATGTTTTTTAACCGCTCATAATATTTGCTCTGCTTGTCCATGCCAAAAAGCATAAGGCTTACATGTCCATACATTCCCATAAGGAGATTGTTGAAGTCATGCGCCACGCCCCCGGCAAGAATGCCTATGGTATCGAGCTTTTCGGCCCTCATAATGCTCTCTTCCATAGCCTTTCTCCGGGTAATGTCCCGCACAATCCCGCTTAATCCGATAAAGCGGCCAGCCTCATCGCTCATGGGAACTTTGACAATGTTTACAATCCGTTCCTCGCCTTTCAGCCGTATTGTCAAATCTGTATTTATAACCTCGCCCGCCAGCACGGCCTTATCCATTTCAGAAAGCTTTTCGACAGTTTGCCGGTCATAGATGTCCAAAGCTGTTTTGCCTAAAATTTCCGAAGCCCGCAGACCTAAATCCCAGCACATGCTGGGATTAACAAAGGTGTAAACCATCTGGCTGTTCTTGCTGAAAATCCAGTCCTGGGCTGTTTCGGAAATTGCCGCAAACCTTTTCTCGCTTTCAAAAAGCCGCGCCTCGGCGTGCAGCCGCTCCTCCATTTCCGACTTGAGTTTTTCGTAGGCATCTTTGAGGGCGGCAGTCCTTTCAAGCACCTTTTCCTCAAGGCTTGTGTTAAGGGCCTTTATGTTTTCATGCTCTTTTTGTAAAAGGTAGGAAAGCAGGAAATTATGCCGCGCATCAGCTTCTGTGGTGTAGCAGGCAAACGAGCCTATCAGCATAAGGCTTATTGCAATCAACAAATTTACTGCAAGGGTGATTGCATCGGTCTGCATATACATAAGCGCGGCAATAAAGCAGGCCAAAATAAGAAGCCCTGAAAACGATGCCCATGTGAACCGTGCACCAATGGATGTGTAATTGACAAGGGCAACAATTATAAGCCCAAGGCTGTAAAGCTTTGGTGCAATGATTATCATCATTATGATGATGCTTGTGGCTGTGAGCACTATAACAAGAGAAATAACCGGCTGCATATACTGCCATTTGAACCACCGCGAAAAGCAGAAGAGCAGAATGGCAAAAAGGCATGGCCCGAAAACAACATAGCGCACAAACCACAGGGCAAGACGATGTTCCGGCGCCCACAAGGCATCCGCCAGCCCGAAGGCAAGGTACAAAACAAAGGCAATCACCCCGGCGGATCTTGCCTGCTTGAAATAGTAAAGCGAATGGCTTTTTAAAAAGAGGTTTTCAAGATGAGCGAATTTGCCTTCAAAGGCAAGCGTGTAGCGATTCAGGCTTCCGGCGATATGGTCGGGATAATTGTGTGACAAATCCCTGAAATCCTGCTGATCCATATTACCCTCCGCCTCTGTCGGCCCGAGGAATTTCAAAGGGCCTTTGTTTCGGGCGCGGCAGCCAACCAAAAAAATAAGGCCGCGCTTTGCCTTTTTAAATGAAGCTATCTTGAGCCAACTTCATATCCACGGCTCTTTTTTAAGCTCCCGGTAATGGGTGAAAATCTCTTCCAGGCTTCTTGCGGGCTTGAAGCCGAAGGTTCTTTCAAATTTTCCGCCGTCAATGATGACAGGATACTTGAAATAGTTCACCAAATAGGATGGAAAAGCCTTCCACTTGAGCAATCGGGATATTGACACAGTGAGACCCGGTGGAACGGAAGGAAAAGGTACCGCATGGATATTGCATTCCGAAAGCACGGTTTTGTAGGGAACCCAGTCATTGGGAGCAAGGTTGTATATGCCGGCTTTTTTGGGCTTTTCCAGAAGCAGGCTTATGGCGTCCGCCAGGTCGAGCACATGGATGAACTGCATTACAGGGTTAAAACCCATGAGAACCGGCGCCCAGCGTAGTGAAAGAAGCCTGCCGATGTTGTTGCGAACCCCTGGCCCGGCAATGTTTGTGGGCCGCAGAATCTGCATATTGAGTTGCGGGTGCTTGTAAAGATATATCTGGGAAAGGTTTTCAAGCTCCACGGTGTCAATGAGGTTAAGGGTGAGATCCGAAGCCTTTAGCGGTGTATCCTCATCGAGCAGCGCAGGGTTGTAAGGGCTTGCACCATAAACAAAATAGGAACTCATAACCACAACATGGTTCACATGGTACTTCACGCACAGGTCGTAGAGCTTCTGGGTGCCTATGACATTGGCGTTGTAGCGGAAAAACTTGCCGCCGATATCCGTGCCGATTCGCCCTATGTGAATGACCGTGCTTATGTCATGCTGGCGGAAAACATCTTCAAGGCCCCTTTTTAAAAAATCCACCTTATATGAGGGAATATTCGGGCCTATCTCCACTGCCCTGCGAAAGTCAACGGCAACAATCGGATGTTTCAGGGATAACCTTGCTATGGTCTGCTGGGCCAGAACCCCTGCCGCGCCGGTCACCAGAACCGTGGATTTTTTTTTGCCGGTCTTTTTTGCAGGCATCAGAAAAACCGTCCTTTCCTTTGCTCAAGCCCTTTTTGAATCAGGTCGCGGATTTTTTCTTTCACCTTTTCCACATTCAGCGCCACATGCTCCTCGCTGATGACCTCGCGGGGGAACGACAAAGGCTCGCCAAAAGAGAGCACCACCCTTGCAGGCAGGGGAAAGGGAACCGTAACAGGCACATATGGAAGACCAAGAATTTTGGCCAGAGGCTTTATGTTGGCAAGGGAGGGCATGGTCTCCTCGCAGCCCACCACACCCACCGGGACAATGGGAGAGCCTGTTTGCATGGCAAGGTGCATGAAACCGTGCCCGAAGCGTTGAAGCTGATATCGCTTATTGTAGAGTTTGCCCGAACCTCTGACCCCTTCCGGGAAAACAATCACGCACTCATCGCGCTCAAGCATTCTTACGCAGTTTATCGGATCCCCGATGACCGAACCAACCTCATTTAAATAGTTGCCCACAAAGGGAACCGTGGGGAAAAAACGCTCTATCATGGCCCTGGGCGCCCTTGGGCCATTGGGGTTGGTGGCAACGGCAATGGAGATCATCACCCCATCCAAAGGAAGCTGGCCGGAGTGATTGGCAATAACCAGAACTCTGCCGTTTTTGGGTATATTCTCAAGGCCGAAAGTCTGAACCCGGAAATAGTGGTCGTAAAACCTTTTGAAGATGGCAAGCCCGATCTTGGAGCCTTCAAGGCTTGCGCCCCAGGGGTCATATCCGTAGGAGCCGACAGCCTCCTTGGGCACGCGATCAAATATTTCCTCCATCTCCCGGCTCACCAAAGCCTTTTTCAGCAAGGTTTTAACACCCACGGTAAAAAGCCTCCCCACTTGTTGGAACTCTGTAAAAAATCTGAAAAGGATTGCAGATTTATAGCAGATTTATAACGCGTCTTGCAAGACGGCATCTTTTAATCCTGCCTCTTGCCTTACTATCTGCCTTACACTCTTGACCTTGGCCCTGCGCCTCTGGTAAATTATCAGGAATTCGTACTTCCATTTCCTTTTAGCGCAATCCCTTCAACTGGCAGACGCATTTTTTGCGTGTGCCAGCCCTGATGTTTATTTAAGTCAAAACCATTTGTTTTTCTGGCTTTTTGTTTTCTTGCAGCCTTTAACCGCAGGCCTTCACCTTAAAAAGCAGGGAGGAAAGCATGGATTCAAACACCTGGAGAAAATCCTACGACCCCGGGCTGGAAGACTTAAATCCCGATCTGTTTGAAGTGGACTACGCAAGCGCAACAAGGCCCACCTTTGAAAAGTTTGCAGACAAGGCAGCCTTCTCCTTCATGGAAAATGAAGTGAGTTTTGCCGAGCTGGACAGATACGCCAACCGCTTTGCAAACCTTCTTCTGGCCCAGGGCCTTCAAAAAGGCGATGTGGTGGGCATAAACCTGCCCAACATTCCAGAATACATCATTGCCTGGCTGGGTATTTTGCGGGCAGGCTGCGCGGTTTCGGGCCTGTCTCCCCTGCTTTCCGCAGAAGAGATGGAGCACCAGTTAAAGGACAGCAACGCAAAGGCCCTTGTCACCCTGGATGCCATCTATGCCGCCCGCCTCACCCAGATTGCCGAAAATCTTCCTGACTTGGCGCTTGTTGTTTACTGCTCTGTCGGCGGATTTCTGCCCCCCATAAAAAGGTTTCTGGGCAAGCTCTTAAAGAAAATCCCCACCGGCAAAATCACCCCTCTTGACGGCAAGGCCATATTCAAGATGGAGGATGTGATAAAGACAAAGAAGTTTTCCGATGCAAAACCCGCTGTCTCCATTTCGCCCGATGACAGGGCATACATTCAATACACTGGCGGAACCACCGGCCTGCCCAAAGGCGCGGTGTTAAGCCACCGCAATGTCATGGCCGAACTTCTCATCGTCCAGCGCTGGCTTGGCTGGGATTCCGGCTCCGGTCTTGCCCTTTCCGGTTTTCCATTTTTCCACATTGCAGGGCTTTTCTTTAACATAAACTGCATTTATTTGGGCTGGACACAGGTTTTGATACCCAACCCGCGCGATACGGATCACATCTGCAAGCAGTACGACAAGTACAAGCCCACAGCCCTTGTGAATGTGCCCTCCCTGTTCCAGCTTCTTTTGGGCAACCCTGCCTTTAAGCAACTGGATCATTCCAAGCTTGAGATATGCATATCCGCTGCCTCGCCCTTCCCAGAAGAATCCCAGAAGGAGCTTGAGGCAATTGTGGGCCAGGGAAAACTGCTGGAAGTTTACGGCATGACAGAAACCTCCCCCCTTACCGTGATGAATCCATCCAAGGGCAAAAAGAAGCTTGGCTCCATAGGGCTTCCCATCCTCAACACGGATCTTAAACTTCTGGACCCGGAAACAGGCGAGGAAGTGGGTGTGGGCAAGCCCGGCGAAATCTGCGTCAAAGGCCCCATGGTCATGCAGGGCTACCACAACAAGCCCGAAGAAACGGCCAAGACTGTTGACAAAGATGGCTATATGCACACGGGCGATGTTGCCGTTATGGATGAAGATGGCTTCCTGCGCATTGTGGATCGCACCAAGGATATGCTCATTGTGGGCGGGTTCAAGGTTTTTTCCCGCAAGGTGGAGGATGTGCTGGCCCAGCATCCGGCTGTTGACATGATTGCCATTACAGGGCTTCCCAACCCGGAAAGGCCCGGCTCGGAAATTGTAAAGGCATGGGTAACGGTGGCGCCGGATTACAAGGGCGACCGCGATGCCATTGAAAAGGAGATAATTGCCCTGGCCAAGGAAAAACTTGCCCCCTACGAGGTACCCAAAACCGTGGTGGTGAAAGATGAACTCCCGCTTACGGCAGTTGGCAAGATTGACAAAAAACAGTTGAGGAAGTGATTTGATAAACCCGGATAATTCACGCGCCAATATTTGTGCACTGGCAAGGATAGAGGGGTGAAGG
>JASEHB010000133.1:0-1933 GCA_030018745.1 Desulfatibacillaceae bacterium
CCTGCTGTCAAAAACAATATGATTTAACTTCTTTTTATCTGTTTGGAAGGCCTGTGTCCAGAAGTTTGTTTTTTCTTGCCAGATGGGTTTGAGGTTTTGGGGTTGCCACCGGAATTGGGCCTGAAGGGGCCAAGGGTGGCAATTTAAACATAACAACTTGAAAAATCATAGTATTTTAGCTGACAACTTGACTTTTGCCCCCTTTTGGCTTAACAGCTAAAGCAAGCTGGGCATCAGACTCGGCAAATTGCCCGGCTTCTTGTCAGCATTGCCTCAATGCTCCTTAATCCTGTGGAAGCCCTCATGAAAAAACAAAATGCATTGCTTGCTCTTTTTGCAGCAGCCCTTTTATTTGCGGGCTGCTTTGGCAGCAGCGACAATTCCGGCACGCCTGGCGCGGGTGCGGCAAACCCTTTGCCAGCACCGCCTGTGCAGCCGATTATCGTAAACAGCCTGATTGATGACGCCAACCCGCCGGAAGGGGTCATGACTCTGCGCCTTGCCCTTGCCAGCGCTGCGGACAGCCAGCCCATAATCTTTGATGCAGCTCTAAACGGCGGGGTCATTGCCCTTTCCATTGTGGGGGAGGAGCATTCCGTCCTAAAGGGCGAGGTCATGGGAATGCGCGATGAGCCAAGCGGCCCGGTGAGCTATCTTGAAGGCTATTTTGAGCGCGATTACGGCAGGAGCGCCCTCTATGCGCGAAAAAATGTCATCATAGATGCTTCGGCCCTGCCCCAGGGCATAACCCTTGCCTGGACAGGCGGGGCCGCAGACCCGGCCAGGGTTCTTGCGGTTTTTGGAAATCTCACCCTAAAAAATGCGGCCATAACCGGCGGGCACAGCATTTTTGAGCAGATTGACCCTGTTGAGGCCTTCCACGACCAGCCATTCACCCTGGCCCGCGGTGCAGGGGTGGCGGTTTGGGGAACAGCCCGCATTGAAAACTGCATTATCTACGATAACCACTGCTCCGGCGACTTTAACTCATCCCGCGACCGGGGGGCCTTTGGCGGCGGCCTTTATGCAGATATTGTCCTGATGGAAAACTCCGTTGTGAGCGGCAACACGGTTTTAGGCGCGGGAGCCGGCGGCGGCGGGGTCTGCTCTGTTGGCGGGGCGGATTCGGCCAGAACCGTTTCGACAATCAAAAGCTCGTCCATAACCGGCAACCGCATAAGCGGTGTTTACGCCTATGGCGGGGGGGTCTATTCCGATGGCGGCGGCATAGGCAATTCCAAGGGCCTTGAGCTTGTAAACTGCACACTGGCGGAAAATGTGGCTGATTATCCGCCCCTGCCTCCGCAGGTTCTCAACATAGGCTACTGGCGGGGCAGCGCAGCCTATATGTCAAACGGAACCATGTTCATACAGGGCTGCACGGTTGTGGGCAACCAGGTTTTCGGCAAGCCGCGGGTTGACAGCCTGGGCAAGCCCAATCTGGCCGGGGCTGTGGCAGCCACCATAGGCAACGCCCATGCTGTTGAGGACATGACCGTGGGGCACAGCATACTTGTGGGCAACACAATTCACGAGTCAACGGGCGCTGTTTATGATCAGGACATATTCACCGGCTCTTTGATGTATTTTACCAGCATGGGCTACAACCGCATAGGGGTTATTGAATTCGGCCAGATTCTTGTGCCTGTTGGCGCATGGGGCTGGCGCTCTTTATGCCGCAAGCATTATCCCAAGCAGGGCGATGAGGATGGCGTTGCACCTGCAAGCGTGCTTAATCTGGCAGATGGAGTAATCCGCTCGGTCGTTATTGCCTGCGCAGGGGCAAACGAGCCGGGCTTTGCTGTTCTTTACTATGAGCCGGGGGCTGACGCCCTTGACAAGATTGAGCCATCCTATTTTGTGCAGACAGTGATGGCGGACTATTTTTTGAACCGCAACGGCAATGACAATTTTCTGGAGATAATGCTTGACC
>JASEHB010000133.1:1943-6878 GCA_030018745.1 Desulfatibacillaceae bacterium
ACCGGCTGGAAAACCACTTCAATCTTCCGGGCTTTGCCGCTGCCTTTACCCAGAACTTTGAGGCCTTTCTTGCAAATGTGGATATGGACCCTGACACCCCTGGCAACCAGCCCTACACGGACCCATCCGGAAACCCCATACTCACCCTTGCAGATACCTCCTGGTTTGGCCCTGCTGTAACCTGGCCCAGGGAGCTTTACAATTATCCTTTCATTTATTTCTGGCGGCAGCTTGATGAGGCCATTGCCGCCGCCAACATTGCGGGCATGGGGCCGGAAATTCTGGGAGATGACGCCTGGGCTGCACTTTTTGAATCCGGCGCTCTTGCAGAGAATGCCGATATAAGGATGCGAATGGTAACAACTGCGGGTTTTGCAGCCCTGCTTGAGGAGGACGACCAGCTTGGCAACCCCAGGCCTGCCGGGGTTTTTGGCGACATAGGGGCCATAGAAATGCCCTGACAGGCGGTTTTGCCAAAAGGCCAAGCTTTTGGTTTTGTATGTGCAAAAGGAAAGAGAAAAAATGATT
This sequence comes from Desulfatibacillaceae bacterium, assembly GCA_030018745.1. GTDB lineage: Bacteria > Desulfobacterota > Desulfobacteria > Desulfobacterales > Desulfatibacillaceae > JAGVAW01. The sequence goes on from JASEHB010000133.1 coordinate 2,472, forward strand.
CTTATGCCGAATTCTCTTTTTGAGCAGGCCAATTTTGTGGCCGGGGCCTGGAGGCATGAAGGCGGTGGCGAGCATCTTGCCGTGTGCGACAAGTATTCCGGCAAGCAGCTTGCCCAAATTCCCCTTGCCACCCAAAGCCTGGCGCAGGAGGCTGTTGATGAGGCTGCTGCGGCTTGCGCATCCTTTAAAACATGGTCTGCCGGAAAAAGGGCGCAGCATCTGGGGCTTTTTTTAAGGGAATTGGAAAACAGCGGCCAGACCCTTGCCGAACTCATCTGCGCGGAGGCTGGAAAGCCCATTGATTTTGCACGGGCTGAAGTTGCCCGCTCTCTGGAAAACCTTGAAAACGCAAGGGTTCTTGCAAGCCGCTACACGGGCGAACTTGTGGGCGTGGATTTTGGCCATTCCCAGGGCAAAACCGCCTACACCCTGCGGGTTCCTGTGGGGGTGGTTCTGGCAATGACGCCTTTCAACTTTCCCTTAAACCTTGCCCTGCACAAAATAGGCCCGGCCCTGGCAGTGGGCTGCCCTGTTATTGTAAAGCCAAGCCCCCATGCACCGCTAACGGCCCTGGCTCTTGCAGGGCTGGCACACAGGGCGGGCTATCCAAAAGGCTTTGTTCAGGCCCTTTGCTGCGACAACGCTCTTGCCCAAAAGCTGGCCGCAGACCCGGCAATCGCCATGCTCTCGTTCACGGGCAGCGCGGCTGTGGGCTGGCACCTTAAAAACGGCTGCGGCAAAAAGAAAGTAACCCTGGAGCTTGGGGGCAATGCTGCTGCTGTTGTGGATGAAACCGCAGACCTTGAAAAGGCTGCCCGCCGCCTGGCTTTGGGCGCGCATATATATGCAGGCCAGATATGCATCTCCACCCAGAGGGTGTATGCGGTTGGCGCGGTGTTTGACAAACTTGTGGAAAAAATCCTTGAATACACAAAGGAGCTTGTTGTCGGCGATCCGGCAAAGGAAGGCGTGCAGGTGGGGCCTCTTATTGATGCGGCAAGCTGCCAGCGGGTGGCTGCCTGGGTGAATGAGGCCATTGCCGGGGGCGCAAAGGCCCTTTGCGGTGCAAGGGTTATTGATGAGGAAAAAAACCTTTACGCGCCCACCTGGCTCACAAACACGCGCAAAGATGACAAGGTGGCCTGCAACGAGGTTTTCGGGCCTGTGGCAATTGTGGAAAGGGCGGCGGATTTTAAAAGCGCGCTTGCTGCTGCCAATGACTCGGTTTACGGGCTTCAGGCAGGGGTTTTCACCAACAGCCTGGAGCGCATGAAGCTGGCCCACCAAACCTTGGATGTGGGGGCTGTTATCATAAACAATGCTCCTGGCTTTCGGGTGGATTCCATGCCCTATGGAGGCGTCAAGGATTCGGGTTTTGGCAGGGAGGGCGCGCTTTATGCAATGGAGGAGATGACCCACCCGCGGCTTATGGTATTCTGACCCTTTCCCGGCAATTTACAGGCCGGGCAGGTTGACAAACCCCCATATGGGGTATTAACTTTCCGTGAACACAAAGGGAGTTTTTCCCATGCCTCCCAAAGTCTTCAAATCGGCCGGATTTGAAGGATCAAGGCAGACCAAATTAAGCACTCTGAAAGGAAATAATCATGGCCCAGGGCATAGTGGAAATCAGCGACGAGAAGTTTGATGCCGATGTCTTGAAAAGCGAAAAGCCTGTTCTGGTGGACTTTTGGGCGCCCTGGTGCGGGCCTTGCCGCGCCATTGGACCGATTGTGGAGGAGCTGGCAGGCCAGATGGAGGAAAGTGTTACATTCGCCAAGATGAATGTGGATGAAAACCCCCTTACGCCAAGCAAATACGGCATCCGCGCCATTCCCACCCTCATTGTTTTCAAGGGCGGTAAGGTGGTGGATCAGATAACCGGCATGGTGGCCAAGGATAAAATCAAGGACCTGGTCAACAAGGCCCTGTAATTTGTTCGCTGCAATCCGGGGCGGGCGCGGCTTTTAAATCCGCGGCCGCCTTTTTGCCAAACGGCGGCCTATAAAGCAGGGGTCTGCCCTTTATCGTTTCCCTTTGCTCCGGGCATAATCCCCTTATTCCCCGGCTTTGCAAAAAGCCTTCAAGTCCAGGGACAGGCAACATGAGCCAAAAAATTTACGACTGCATCATCATAGGCGGCGGCCCTGCAGGGCTTACGGCCGGAATCTACCTGGCCCGCGCCAGGGTGGATGCCCTCCTTCTTGAAAAAGTGATGCCCGGCGGCCAGATAATGACAAGCGATCTCGTTGAAAATTATCCTGGCTTTCCGCAAGGCATATCCGGGGCCGACCTTTCCTTTGCCATGAGCCAGCAGGCAACCAACATGGGCCTTGTTGTGGAAAGCGCCCAGGTTACGGGGGTGGATTTTTCCGGAGCCGTGAAGGAGCTTGTAACAGAAGAGGGCAAATATCTGGCAAAAACCGTTATAATCGCCTCCGGCGCGCAACCGGGCAAGCTTGGCATTCCCGGCGAGAACATTTATTACGGAAAAGGCGTCTCCTTTTGCGCCACCTGCGATGCCCCCTTTTTCCGCGACAGGGTGGTGGCTGCCGTGGGCGGCGGGGATACTGCTGTTCAGGAAAGCATATTTCTCACCCGCTTTGCCAAAAAGGTCTATCTCATCCACCGCCGAAACGCCCTGCGGGCAACCAAAATCCTTCAGGAGCGCGCGTTTTCAAACCAGCGCATTGAAATGGTCTGGGACAGCGTTGCAACCAACATTGAAGGCGATGAGGCTGTTCGCTCCATTGGGGTTAAAAATGTGAAAACCGGCGAGGAAAAGGCTTTGGCTGTTGACGGCGTTTTTGTGTGGGTGGGAACAATTCCCAACACGGACTTTATAAAGGGTGCTGTAAAAACCGATGAGCGGGGCTTTGTGATTGCGGATTCGTATATGCGCACAAGCGCGCCGGGCGTCTTTGCAGCGGGCGATGTGAGGAACACGCCCCTGCGCCAGGTTTCCACAGCCGTGGGTGATGCAGCAATAGCCGCCTTTTCCGCAGGTCATTATCTGGAGGAGCATTCATGAAAAAACTGGCGATTCTCGCCCTTGCCGCAATGCTTGTGGTCTCCGGCTGCGGCTCATTCAAAAAGCAGGACACCCGCACAGACGAGCAGCTTGTCAGAGACGGGGTCGTTGCCTACGACAAGGGCGATTACAAAAAGGCGATAGAGGCCTTTGAGCGGCTTCGGGACTGGTATCCCTTCTCCAGATACCTTATTCTTGCAGAGCTGAAACTTGCAGACTCCTACTTTCAGCGCAAAAAGTATCCTGAAGCTGTTGCAGCTTACGAGCATTTTGAGCGGATGCACCCCACAAACGATGCCGTGCCCTATGCCATTTATCAGACAGGCATGAGCTGGTTTGAGCAGCGCCGAAGCCCGGACCGCGATCAGGTGCCCTCTGAAATGGCCCTTGCCGCCTTTTACCGGCTTCTGGAAAGCTTCCCCGACTCGCAATACGCTCAACAGGCCGCTGCGCCAATAAAGGAATGCCACCGTCTTCTGGCAGAGCACGACTTTGAGGTGGGCCGCTTCTACTATCGTCAGGGAAACTACAAGGCTGCCATCGCCAGGTTTGAAAAGGTGCTCACCAACTACGAGGATGTGGGCGTTCACAATCAGGCCCTTGACTACATGGCCCTTGCAAAAGAGCGCCTTTTGCTGCAAGAGAAAAAGGCTGCTGACAAGAATTCCGGCTGATATAAAGGGGAATCCGTTCAAGGCCCGCCCCAGACCTATTTTGCGGGGAAAGCTCATTAAAAGGGCCTTCCCCGCTTTTTTTAGGTAGTCGGCGGTTCAACAGGACAAGGCTTTTAACAACAGGGGGCTGCCATGATAGTCATAGGGGTTATGGGAGGCGGGCAGGCGGATGAAAAAAGCCTTGCAATTGCCCGGCAGCTTGGGCGGCTCATTGCCCAAAAGGGCTGGGTGCTGTTAAACGGCGGCCGCAATGCAGGCATAATGGAGGCAAGCGCCCAGGGCGCAAAGGAGGCGGGCGGGATTACGGTCGGGGTGCTGCCCGATGACCATGCCCAAAGGGCCAGCCGCTTTGTTGACATTCCCATTCTCACGGGCATGGGCTCTGCCAGAAACTGCGTGAATATTCTTTCCAGCCGGGTTGTGGTGGCCTGTGCCGGGGGCCTGGGAACCCTTTCCGAGGTGGCCCTTGCCCTCAAGTTCAACAGGCCCGTGATTTTGCTGGGCTTTGATCCTGGCCCCCTGGTGGAGTCTCTGGCGGGCAGCGATCTGCTTTTCCGCGCAAAAACCCCGGAGCAGGCCGTGGAAATCATAAGCCTTATACTAAAAGGCCAATGATTTTTCCCCCTCTCGGCAGGGCAACCGCATTTGGGAAAAAAAATAAAACCACAAACGAGCAGGGCGGTTTGAAGGGTTGAAAATTTA
>JASEHB010000134.1 GCA_030018745.1 Desulfatibacillaceae bacterium
CAAGAGCGCTTACAGCAAACCATGCAATCATCACAACAAGGGGCAGGGCAAGGGGGAGCAGCAGCCTTGCGCCCTTTTTTGCATTTGGAGGAGACTGAAAAAAAACCGCCACGGGTTGAACCTTTCTGTTTACAGGCCTTTAAGGCTGCTGCTTAAGGCTTTCTTCAAGGCCTTCAACAAAGGAAAGGTCAAAGAGCCTCTCATAATCAGGCTCCTTATTTATAATCCCAAGGGCCAGCATTCTTTGCCCCAGGTTTTTGGCATTTTTAATGTAGGCCTCATCAATTTTCCATGCCAGCTCAATGTTATTGGCAGCCTTTTGCCAGACTTCCTTTGGCGTGCCGAAAGACGCAGCCCTTTCAAGCCACTGGCCGGGGTTTTGCGCCAGAAAACGGGTGGCCTCTGCATGGGCCTTGACCAATTCCGCCACCAGCCGGGGATTTTTTTCAATGGTTTTGGCAGTTACAATAAGGCCGGCATTTATGGTTGAAAAGGCATCATCAAAATAGGGGTATGAAAGAATGCGCCCATAGCCCTGATGCACACTTAAGGCCGGAAAAGGCTCTCCCGAAAGAAAGGCATCCACACTTCCCCGCGCCAGGGCTGCGCCCATGTCAAAAAAATCCACCCTTATCAAGCGCACATCCTTTTCGGGAATCAAATTGTGCTTTGCAAGGGTTTCCCGCAGAAGTATCTCGTGCATGGTACCCGGAACATAGGCAACGGTCTTTCCCGCAAGATCGCCGACATCAGTTATCTGCCCGTCGTTTTTTACAACAAGGGCAGACGACTTGTTGCACAGGGCTGCCACCACCACAATTGGCTGGCCCCAGGCTGCGCTATGGATGGCGTGGGCTATGGTTGTGCCGCACATATCCAGACTGCCTGCCAGCAGAGCGGTTTTCTGGTCTGCCGGATTGGTAAAGGGGATAATTTCAACCTTGAAGTCCTGGGGCAGAAAATCTTTGTAAAAGTAAGGGGCGATTGTCTGGGCTGTGCGCCAGGTGCCGATTTTTACCATGCTGCTGCCGGGATTTGCAAAGGCAGGCTGGCAACTAAATCCAAGGATAACCGCCAAAAGGATAAGTATCAGGGCAGAGCGGTTTTTCATAAATGCAAAATCCTTTTGTTATATGGCTATGGATCTGCCCAGCAGGGAGGAGCAAACCGGCCCGGTGCTCTTAACAGGAATTGAGCCAAAAACATTGGATGGCAGTTTTACGACCCAGCCCATTTCATCCAGAATCGCAGCGCACTTTGCCATGCTGGCCCCTCGGCCTGTGCCGGTTTCGGCCTCCCTGTCCCGCGGGCTGGAGCCTTTTTCCGGAAAAAACAGGTTGCCGCCTGCCAAAAGAGCGGCTGAATTCGGCTCGTGGGTGCAATGCGCCCGGCAGGCATCAGCCATGACAAGGCGGCTCACTGCCTCCATTCGGGCCATCTCCATTTCGTTTATCATGCCAAATCGCTCAAAGGGCGAGCCTGGAAAATTGATGCGCCTCATTATGCCCGAATAAACCGCCTTGTTCTCGTAAGCAAGAACCATAAGATCCGCTATCTCTTCCTTGCTGTGTTCCGGGCCTACAGGCTCTATGCAGTTCATCCACAAAAGGCCGGATTCCTTTATGGCGGAAATGGTTTCAAGGCGCTTTTCCCTGGAAAAGGGGGTGTCCCTGCCCTCGCCCAAACGAATGGCATGGTAGAAGCCTGAAAACCCTGCATCCACAAGGGCCTGGCCTTCCTTGACACTTATATCGCGGGTGTTGGCCACAAGGGGCGTGCTCACATGGCTTTTTAGCATCCTTCCTGTTTCCAGCAGCCTTTCAAAGGAAAAGGAGCCGGTTGTCATTATGTTAAGGCCGTCCGCGCCCTTGGCTTGAGCATCAATGGCCCATTGCAGAACCTGCTGCTCCGGAAAAACAATTTCTGTTGTAAAAAGCCCCAGGTTTTTGGCAAGCGAGCAGAAGCGGCAGTTGTAAGGGCAGGGGCCTGCGTTAAGCCCTATGTGCAGGTGGCGCTCGCCTTTGTTGCCGAAACTGCTGCGGGAAAGTGTGTTGGCCGCCGCCATGACTGCGTAAACATCTTGGCTGCAAAGGGGCAGGTTGAGCAGAAAAACCGCCTCCTCCCTCGAAAGGGAGGCCATGTCCTGGGCTTTTTTAATAAGCTCGGTTGTTTTCTTTTTCATTTGGATTATCAGGTGTCTTTCGCTTGCAAGGGATTTATTCAAAACAAGGGGGTATGGAAAAAAATTCCTATCAAATTTATATATTTTGATGATATCCATTTTTCAAAAAAAAGCAAAACCCCTGCCCGTCTTTTGCGAGATTCCCCTCAAAATTAGCTGGCTGAAAGGCGGGCCATTCTGATTCTGTTGACAAGAAAGCCTCCTGGCTTCATAAAACCAAAATGGCAGGGAAAAGCCCCTGCCAGGGTTGCCTTTTTAAGAAAAATGGGGAGGAAAATGACCCTTATCGGCGTGATTTCCGACACTCACCTGGCCAAGCCCACCAGGGAGCTTGCAAGCCTGGTAAACCCCGGCAGCGTTTTTGGCGATGCCAGCTTTATAATCCATTGCGGAGACATAATGGATTTGAGCGTTCTGGAAGCCTTTGCCCCCAAAAGGGTGGTGGCTGTGTGCGGAAACATGGATGGTCATGCCATTGCCAATGCCCTTCCGGCAAAAACCGTGGAAAGGGTGGAGCGCATCGCCATAGGGATAATTCACGGCTGGGGGCCGCGCGAAAATCTGGAGGCCCGCATACTGCCCGAATTTGCCCAACTGGAAGTGGATGCAATATGCTACGGCCACACCCATACTCCTGCCAGTCATTACCGGGAGGGTATTCTTCTTTTCAACCCCGGCTCTTTCATGTCCGGCACCGTGGGGCTTCTTGAAGTGGATAAAGGCATTTCAGGGCGCATTGTCCGCCTTTAGCTTTTGTTTGTAAGGAACCTTTTTGAAAGTTTTGAGGAGAAAAAACCATGTCCAGCGCGATTTTTGAAACCCATTTCCCGGATCTCCCCGCCCCAAAGCGCGGCAAGGTGCGCGATATGTACGACCTGGGCGATGCAATGCTCATGGTTGCTTCAGACAGGCTTTCGGCCTTTGATGTGGTAATGCCAAACCCGGTGCCTGACAAAGGCAAGGTGCTTACCCAGATAAGCCTTTTCTGGTTTGGAATAATGGAAGGGCTTGTGGAAAACCATATCATAACAAGCGATGTGTCAAAGTACCCGGCAGTGTGCAAGCCCTATGCAGATGCCCTTGCAGGCCGCAGCATACTTGTTAAAAAGGCCAAGCCTCTGGCTGTGGAATGTGTTGTGCGGGGCTACATAACGGGCAGCGGGTGGAAAGACTACCAGAAGACCGGCAGCGTCTGCGGAATAAAGCTGCCCGAAGGACTAAAAGAGTCCGAAAAGCTTCCTCAAGCCCTTTTCACGCCATCCACCAAGGCAGAGCAGGGCCTCCACGATGAAAACATAAGCTTTGAAGAAGCTGCCAGAATTGTGGGCCAAAAAGTTGCAGAGCAGATTCGCGATCTGTCCCTTGCCATATACGAAAGAGGCGTGGCCCTTGCAGACTCAAAAGGGATAATCATAGCAGACACCAAGTTCGAGTTCGGCATTTTGGAGGGCAAGCTCATCCTCATTGACGAGGTGCTCACCCCGGATTCCTCGCGCTTCTGGCCCAGGGAGACCTACAAGGTGGGCCAGGGCCAGGAGAGCTTTGACAAGCAGTTTGTGCGCGATTATCTGCTTGGCATAAAATGGGGTAAAAAACCGCCAGCTCCGGTTCTGCCGGAAGATGTGGTCGCCAAAACCCGCGAAAAGTACATACAGGCCCTTGAAAGGCTCACCGGCCAACGCTATGGACTGTAAGCGCATAACAAGCCCCGTTGAAAGGATAGATGAGGCTGATACCACATTTGCAGTAAGCATAGGCCGGGACCGGGAGGCGCTTGGCCGCTCCATTGCGCTTGTTGGCCTAATGCATCCGCCCTTTGTGCGCCAAAAGCCCGATGGCAGGCTCCAGGTGGTTTCCGGCTTTGCCAGGGCGGCCATCTGCAAGGAGCAGGGTTGGTCGCAAATCCCCGTGAATCTGTTGCCGGAAAATGGGGATATGGAGGCCTGTGCCTGTATTGCGGTTGCAGATAATTCCGGCCAGCGGCCCCTTAACACAATGGAGCAGGCAAGGGCTGTTGCGCTTCTTGAGCGCTTTTGCGCCCCGGAGAAGCTGGAAGCGTTTCTGCCCCTTGTCTTTGGCAGGCCTTCCCCCATATCTTTTGCAAAAAAAATTGCAGCCCTTGTTCAACTTCCCCCAAGCCTTCATCTGCCCCTTGCTTTGGGCAAAATAAGCCTTCCTGTTGCCCAAAGGCTTTGCCAAGTGCAAAGGGATGAGGCCAGGGCCATTGGCAGCCTGCTTGCGGACCTGCCCCTTTCTGTTAGCAAGCAAAAGGAAATTTTTGATCATATTGAGCAGATTGCAGCCAGGGAGGAAACGACTGCTGCTGATGTTCTTGATGAGCCGGATTTTAGGCAGATTCTGCAAGGCAGCCAATCTGATGCCAATGTTACCGCAAACCTTGTGAGGGCTTGGCTCAAGATGCGGCGTTTTCCCAACCTGGAAAAGGCCATGCAGGACTTTGACAAGGCCCTTGCCGGGCTTGGCCTGCCGCCATCAATAAGCTGGCAGGCTCCGCCCTTTCTGGAAGGGACTGTCCACAGGCTTGCCCTGCGCTTTGAAAACCGTGCCGACATTGAAAATCTGCGGGACATATTGGATCAAATCATTTCCAATCCGGCCCTTTGCAGACTTCTGGACGAATGAATCTCATGCCCTGGACAAGGAAGATAACCACGGTTTTTGTGGACAGGCAGGTGGAGGGATTTGCCCAGACAGCCCAGGTTATTAAAAATCTTCCCCATGCCCAGGTGGAAAAGGTTGACGGCCCTTCAGCAATCCACTCAAAAATCCGTCAGGAGGCCGACAGCGCGGGTGCAGGCAAGAAAATCCTCTACCTGTGCGCCAACAAGGGGCGCTTTCTGCGACCCTGCCCCGGCACCAGCCATTATTCCTGCTGCGGCTACACCATTGCCCACATCGGCACATATTGCCCCATGGACTGCGCCTATTGCGTGCTCCAGGCATATTTTCATCCGCCAATTTTAAGCTTTTTTGTCAACCATGATGAGCTTTTTGGCCAGCTTGACGAATTTTTTTGCCAAAAGCCGCCAGATATGCGCCGGGTGGGAACAGGCGAATTCACAGACAGCCTTGTGTGGGACAGCATAAGCGACCTCTCCGCCAGGCTTGTGGAGCGCTTTGCATTGCAGAATCATGCTGTGCTTGAACTTAAAACAAAAACGGCCTTTGTTGACAGGCTGTTGGGCCTTTCCCACAACCGCAAAACCATTGTGGCCTTTTCTGTTAACACGCCCAAAGTAATAAAGGAGCAGGAAAGGTCAACAGCAAGCCTGGCGGCCCGGCTTGCTGCTGCAAAAAAATGCCAGGAAAGCGGCTATCCGCTTGCCTTTCACTTTGATCCCCTGGTCATTTATCCGGGCTGCGAGGCCGAGTATGCAAAGGTGGTGGAGCAGATTTTTGATGCTGTTTCACCCCAAAACACGGTGTGGATAAGCCTGGGGGCATTCCGCTGTATGCCCGACCTTCTGCCCATTATACGCGAGCGTTTTCCGGCATCCAAGCTGCCCTACGGCGAGCTTATCCCCGGCCTGGACAACAAGATGCGCTACTTCAAGCCTCTTCGCACAGCACTTTTTGAAGTGATGACAAAGGCCATAAAAGACATTGCGCCGGGCGTGACAGCCTATTTTTGCATGGAGGATGAACCTGCATGGAAAAAATGCTTCGGCTTTGCACCCGCCCAAAGGGGCGGAATTGCAGTCATGCTGGATGCGGCGGCCCAAAGGGTCTGCGGAATTGAATGAAAGGGCGGAAGGTTAGGTTTCAAAGAATTTTTGGAATGAAAACTGTTTTAAAAGCTTCCTTGCAAAAAGAAATGTTGCCAGGAAGCCGCGCTGAATGATCTGCCATCAGGCGTTGCCCAATGGCTCCATGCTGGAAAGATGCGCGGGGTCATTGTCCGGAGATTTCCACGCCCCCTGGGCAATTGATTTGCCTGCCTGTACCCGGCAGCTTATTTTGCTTATGATGAGATCCCTCACAAGATAGGCCAGGGCATACTCCTGGGCTGGAGTAAGGTCTGCCAGATCCATGGTTTCATGAATTTCCCGGATAACAGGCAGAACCTGGCTGTGAATGGCCTTTTGGGCGGTTGAAAGCCTGCCGGTTCCCCAAACTGCATCCACAATGTGGCTTGCGGGCTGGGCAAGCAGGGTTTCCCGGTGGGTCTGGTAAATGGAAAGGGCCAGCTCGTTTATCCGCTCCCCCACAAGCCTGCCGATTTGTGTTATCTGCGCAGCCTTGTCATCTTTTTTAAAAAAAAGCCGCCTTAATATTCCCATGTCGCCCTTTTTGCCTGTGCTATGGTTCCCCGGAAAGGCAGCCCCCTGTATGGAAATTCCGCATAAAAAATTCCCAAATCTGCCTTGACCATAATTCAATCATTTTATCACAAAAACCTAAAACAAAAAAGTGTTTTTCCGGCCTGTCTTTACTTTCCCATACAAGCTGCCACCAATTCCAAAGCCAAATTTGGCAAGGGTTCTGGCCTGGTTTTTGAATTTTTTAGCGGTGTTGAAAAAAGCTGCCTGCCAAAAAGCAGCGCATAGGTTGGACCACAAAAATCCGGAAATGGGTTTTTGCCTTCCAAGAGCCTTAATTTGCCGGATTTT
>JASEHB010000135.1 GCA_030018745.1 Desulfatibacillaceae bacterium
TGGCACTCCACAATTCCCGTAATCGGTGCTTCGGGCGCTGTTGCCGGGGTCATGGGGGCATATTTTCTGCTTCATCCCAGGGCTAAAATTCTTACCCTTGTCCCCATCATAATCTTTCCGCTTTTTTTTACGATTCCTGCATTCGTGTTTTTGGGAATATGGTTTGTTTTTCAGTTTTTAAGCGCAGCAGGCGGGCAGAGCCATGCAGCCGGGGTTGCATTCTGGGCTCATGTGGGAGGTTTTGCAGCAGGAATGGCAATGCTGCCTTTTTTGCGTGCCCTGCCAAAAGCAAAAATTGAAGACCGCTTTCAAAAGGCAACGGCCAGAACAAACTCTCCCCGTTTTCAGGTGGTGAGGCCTTCAGGGCTGCCCGAAAGCCCGGACCTTTTTGCCACGCTTGTTCTCACACCCCAGGAAGCTGCCAGAGGGGTTCAAAAGGCCATCAATGCGGCCTGGGGATTTCACAGCAGGATTTTTAAGGTGAACATACCGCCCGGCTCAAAGGAAGGAACTTTGGTGCGCCTCCACGGGGCTGGAAGACGGATTGACGAGGGCAGTTCCGGCGACCTTTACCTTCGAATCGCAATTCGTCCGCCGACAAAGCCGGGACTATGGTAAATGGCTTAAAAAATGGCCTCGTAATGGAAAGCCAACCGCCTTACCGCAGGGAGAACCTGACCTGGAGGCCTGATTGCTCATCCTCCTGCCCGGAATGAGCAATTGATGGTGCCATCAAAAAGGCCCGCCGCGCCTCCACTCCCGCAGAGGCCACAAGATAGGCCTGCACCGCATCAGCCCTTTGTCTTGCAAGATTAAGCATATCGTTTTCGCTTACAACAATGCTGTTAAAGAGCAGAACTTCCATCTGCTCCGGGTCAAGCTTTTTTAGCCTTCCCTGCTCGTCCCGTGGCTTGGCAAAGTCCGCAGCCTCAAAAGCTTTAACAATGTATCGCAAATACTGCTCGTGGAGCAGGTCTGCAAGAGGTTTTTCGCCCGGTTCAATGGTGCGGCCTGTTTCGCGGGACAAAACAGCTCCAATAAGCCTGGCAAAGCGCTCCTCGCGCAGGGCCTTTGCGTCAGCCTCGCTGTCAGCCATGCCTGTAATTTCAAGCTCCAGCAGGGGCCTCTCGTGCATGGCCTTTACCAGGTCATCCAGGGATAATTTTGCCTCCTCATCAAGCATGGCGCTGCCCGGGGCAAATTCAACATGGCTCAAATCCCGGCTTGAGCCAAACACTGAACCCAGAAACGAAAATGGCGAAGTGACAATGCGCACAAGCAGATTTTTTAATGTGTGCAATATGATCTTGCCCAGGCCGAACTCCGGGTCATCCAGGCTGCCCGAAACCGGCACATCCAGAACAATGCGTCCATCCCTGTCTTTTAATATGGAAACAGCAAGCCTTACAGGCAGGTTTACGGCGTCTTTGCTTTCCACCCTCTGGCCAAAGTCCAGTTGATCAAACACAATGCGGTTGGCGGCTTTAAGGCGGTTTTCTTCAACCTTGTAGGTCAAATCCAGGTTCAGCTTGCCTTTGTCGAGCGTATAGCCCAGATACCTGCCTGAATATGGAGAAAAGGGGGTCAGCTCAATATCTGTGAAGCTGGTTTTAACATCCAGAAAAAGCAGGTGGCCCAAGGGGTGTATCTGCCCGGAAATCTCAAGGGGGGAGCGGTTGTCCAATAAGCCGCTCAAAAGAATTTGAGCAGGCTCGTCCGTAAGGGAGCTTAAACCCGAAATGCTGCCGGAGAGCTTTTCCATGCGTCCCTGAAAGTGGGGGCTTACAAAATTGTCCGTCAGATCAATCCTGCCGTCAGCTAAAGTGATTTGGCCTGTGACTATGGGGAAATCAGCCTCCTGCTTCAAGCCTTTGTCATCAATGGGCTTGGCGTCTTCTTCGGCGGCTTTGCCCCCCAGGACCTTTAACAGGTTAATTTGCCCGTCCTCATGCACAATCACCCGTGCATAAAAATCGGTCAGGGCGATTTTACCGGTGTTCACGCCATTGGGGTTTAATCCGGCCTCAAGCTGCTCAAAAAACAATGATTTGAATGTGACCAGATCCTGCCTGTAAGGCCCGTCAACGGTGGCAACATCTGTCAGGGCTATCTGGCCCTTGTACTGAATGGAAGGGGAGGCATCATCCTTGAGGTCAAGCCTGATCCGGCCCTGCGCGTTGAAGTCTCCGCTGACGATTTCAATTTTCAACCTGTCCGCCAGATAATTCTGTACATTGACAACACTTACCTGGCTGGCGGAAAGCTCCAGATCCGCCCAGGGAGGCACAACCTTTATATCTCCATTTATCTGGACTTTTCCTCTGCCTTCGGGCACAAAACTTGCCCGGATAAAGCTCTTGCTGTCTTTTTCCGTAGAAAGCCAGTCTGCATAAAGATTGATGTCCGAGATGCTTATGTCCACAGGCTCCGGTGCAGAATCATCTTCAAAAAGCAGGTTGTAGTTTCCAAGGGAAAAGCTCTTAAGGCTCACGATCCATGAATTGGCATCGGAAGCAGCATCAGAAGCAATAGGGCTGCCACCATTTTCTTCCGGCTTCTGGCTTGCCGCTGAAGGTTCTATTTTTTCAACCGGGTTGACAAGTTTTGCCAGGTTTAAAATTCCATCCGTATCCCTGTGGATTTCAATGCGGCCCGCCTTTGTCTCAACATATTCCACAGCAATTGTCCGTGCTGCAAAATCGGCATTTGCTTCAAAAACGGCAAGCTCCGGTATTGAAATCGGGTTGGCATTGCGGGTCTTTTCTTTTAAGACAAGGTTTTTCAGCAAAAGGGAGGCATCGGCAATGCTCAAACTTTGGGGACCCGATGACCCCATTTCAAACCGGGTGCTGGCATCCAGCAGGCCGCTTTGCACCACAAAGCCTGCCAGGGAGTCATAGTAGGGCGTGTACTTGTTGAGAACAAGCTGGCTGATTGTTGCCTCGCCCTCTATTTCAAAGGGGTTTGCAACAAAGCTTGTTTGTACATTAAGTTTTTCTTTGGACTCTGTTATTGCCGTAAGCTCTGCCGATGCAGGTGCGGCCCCATTTTGGGTGTCCAGGTTGGCCAGATTAAAGGAGAGGGGCGAAACGGTTGATGAAAAGGCAAGGCTGTTGGAAGCATCTGTAAGCACAAGGGTAGCGTCTTTTATGCTGAGCAAATCAAGCTTCAGACGGAACTGATTGCCCGGCCCTTGTTTCCCGCTCTGGCCAATTTCCTCATCGGAAGAAGCCTTTTGGCTGTTTACAGCAAAAAGCTCCTGCCAGTTTATGCGGCTGTTTTCGTCTATCCGTGTAAAGGCGCGTGGCTGGTCAATTTCCAGAGACTCCACGAACAAGTCCCCATCCAGGGGCCTTGATTTTGCAATTATAAGTTTTAGCAAAGGCATTTCAAAAAGCTGGCCCTTGCCTTTTTCATCAAGGGCCACATTCTTTAAAACAAGCCCTCCGCTAACCGCAAGGTTGTCAATTCCTGCATCTTTAAAATATTCCAGGTTTATTGAAACATCGGCAAAAGCGCTTTCAATGTTAATGCCATCGGGCACCGGGGCATGGGGCGCAAAATAGGCAAGGTCAAGGTCTGCTACGGCAAAATCCGCAAAGGTTTTCATGGAAGGGGTAAATGGCGCAAAGGAAAGGTTAAGGCCCAAAGGAGCGCCGTTTATGCTGCCGTGAAAGGCCAGATTTGCCGGAGAATCTTTAAGGCTTGTCAGCTTTTCAAGGACAAGCCCCCAGTGGTGCAGAACATGGCGGACCATATCCTTTTCATCAGCAAAAACAATATTTGCGGAAGATATTTCGACCCTGTTGATGGAAAGGCGGGGGGGAGTGGATTGCCCTGCTTTTTCGGCCGGGGCTTCTTCACTTCCGGAATATCTGTCAATGATATCAGAAAAGTTGAAGCTGTTGTCTTTGTGGCGCGTCAAAAGAACATAGGGGTCTGCAATAAGCACTTTTTTTAGCACAAGCGCACGGCGGGGCAGGGACCATGCCTGCAAATTGGCGTGCAGCCTGCCTATGCTTATAAATGTGGTCCCATCCGGCTCAAGTATTTCAAGTCCGTGCAGGGTTACAGAAAGAGCGAACGGGTTTACACCAGCGCGGGCAAGAGTGACCGGGCGGCCCGTTGCCTCTTCAAGCTGCTCTTTAACAATGGGGCCAAGTATCGGCGGCAGGGCAAAAAAGCCCAAAAGCGCATAGAGAACAATAACGCCTGCAATGCAGGCAAATAGTTTGCCGCGTCTGCCCAGTTTTTGCCAAAGAGGGAAATGGCTCATGGTGATTCCTCTGGCTCTCTGTAAAAAGGGCCTATTTTACATGGCTGCGGATAAAGTCTGTCATTTCATTGTAGTTGCTGCTCTGTGTGAATACCGCATCCACGCCCATCTTTTTTAGCTTCTCAATGTCTTCATCGGGAATTACGCCGCCCACAATGAAGAGCTTGTCGTCAATTGCGTTTTCCTTCATGGCATCTATAATTTTTCTGGCTATTGTCTCGTGTGCGCCCGAAAGTATGGAAAGGCCTAAAACATCCACATCCTCCTGAATTACGGAGTTGATTACCTGGCCCACGGTGCGCCTTAAACCTGAATAGATGACCTCCATTCCTGCATCCCGCAGAATCGAGGCCACAATGTAAGCGCCCTTGTCGTGGCCATCCAGGCCCACCTTGGCAACAAGCACCCTTATTTTCTTTTCCGGCGAGTTCATTTTAATCCCCCTTGGCCCATTTGTTTTTGTGTCAAAAATAAATCAGACCTCGCCAAAAACCCTTCTCAAGGCCTGGCATATCTCACCCATTGAAACTCCGTCCTTTACAGCCTCAATGAAAAAAGGAATAAGATTTTCATTGGGGTTTTTGGCGGCGTTTTCAATTTGCTCAAGGTGTTGGGCAACCTTTGCAGCGTCCCGCGTCTTTTTAAACTCCACAAGGGCGGCAATCTTTCTTTGCTGGGCATCTGCAAGGCGCTCTGCTTTGTAGGGCGAGTTGCGCGGAATGAGAATCTCAATCTCGTCAGGCTCTGTGTATTTGTTCACCCCCACCTGAATCTGCTCACCGCTGTCAAGCTGGCGCTGAAAGGCAATGGCGCTTTCAACTATGCGCTCTTTTATCCAGCCGCTTTTTATGGCAGCCACGGCCCCGCCAAGCTCATCCACCTTTTCAATGATGTCAAAAATCTCCTTTTCGTAGCGGCTGGTAAGCGATTCAACAAAGTAGCTTCCTGCAAGGGCGTCCTGCACATCCATGAGCTTGCATTCCTCGGCAATTATCCGGGCTGCATCTGCTGCAAGCTGCCTTGCCTCGTTGGAGTGGCCAAGGCCCAAAGGCTCATCAAATGGCGGCTCGCAAACAGGCGGCTCGCCTATCATTGCAGCAAAAGCCGCTCCCAGGGCAACCCGCACAAGGTTGTTAAGCGGCCGGTTTTTGGTCATGGGCCAGTATCCTGCCACCCCTCCGCCAAGCTCCTTGTAGGTCCACATGGAAGGTTTTTTTGCGCCAAAGCGCTCCCTCATTATCTTTGCCCACACCTTGCGGGCAGCCCGGCGAACGGCAGCCTCCTTTAAAAACTCCATGCCTCCGCCAAAGTTCAAAAAGCTCATCTGTTTGTAAAACTGCTCAAGCGTCAGTCCTGCTGCAAGGCCTTGCTCCAGGTAGGCAATGGCATCCACAAATGCAAAGGCAACAGCCTGAACACGGGTGGCCCCTGCCTCGCGCATATGGTAGCCCGCCACACTTGTCCAGTTCATTTTAGGCAGATGGTTTGCACAAAAGGTAATGGTGTCGCGGGTCATACGCATGGATGGCTCCACAGGAAAGACCTGGGTGCCGCGGGCTGCAAATTCTTTTAGAATGTCATTTTGAGGCGTGCCGGAAAGCTTTTCCCTGGGAATGCCTCTTTTATCGGCCAGGGCGCAGTACATGGCCAAAATTATGTTGGTGGTGCCGTTGACTGTCCAGTTGGAGCCTATTTTGTCTATGTCGCGATCCCCGGTAAAGGCCTGGTAAATCGTCTCAAAGTCGGCCAGAGTATCAACCGCCACCCCCACCTTGCCCACCTCGCCCTCTGCAAGCTCGTGGTCCGAGTCGTAGCCGGTCTGGCTTGGCAGATCAAAGGCAATGTTGGGGCCACCTGCCGGAGCAGGCCCCTTGGCCCTTTCAATGTAGTAATCCCGCAGGTCCTCCGGTGTTCCGTAACCGGAATAACCAAAGGCGTGGCGCACGGATTTGCCCACGCCATGGGCCTTGCCACGGCCCCAGAAGGGAACATGGATGGGCAGGGCATTGCGGCCTGCGGTGAAGGGGTACTGGCCGGGAAAACCCGTGTCCTCCAGAAAATCGTGCCCCTCCACATCCGCGGGGGTGTAAAATTTGCAGGGGCTTTTTTCTTGCCCAAGGCGGGCCAAACCCTTGGCAAGCACACCGTCCTCCCACTGCCTTTTTGCCTGGGCGATTTTTAAAAGCTTATCCTTGTCAGTCATTAAAAACCTCCTTTGGGTTTCCTTCTCAATCTTTTTGGTCTGCCTTCAAACAGGCATCCATAAGGCAGCGCGCCGCAGCATAGGGGTCTTTTTTCTTTTCCCTTACATCACACACCAGGCTTGCAAGAAGCCCTTGTGTTGAAGGCTCGCCAACAGCCTCTTTCATCAGGTCTGTGGCGGTAGATACAAGCAGGCGCTCGTTAAACTTGTTTGCACCCATAAGCGAATTTTTGCAAAGGTATTGCTGATGGGCAAAAAGCCCCTCCATCATTTCATCCACACCTTGGCCCGTTGTGGCCACGGTGAG
>JASEHB010000136.1 GCA_030018745.1 Desulfatibacillaceae bacterium
CCTGTATGGCGGAAACATCCTTCCCCTTTGCACCGATAAGGCAGAACCGGCCTCCTCCGCAAAAGACTTCTGCAAATGGAGTTAGCCCCAAATGCTCCCGCACCTTTAAGGCCATGTTCTCCATTATGTGCTGAAGGTAAAAGGACCTTCCCTTGAGTGCGCGCACAGCCCTTTTTGTGGCTCCGCCATAGAGAAAGGCCTGAAGGCCCGACAAATCGCCCAGAATAAGCGAGAAAGGGCTTGGCTGGTTTGAGCCGGGTCTGCAAAGTTCTTCAAGACCGCTTTCATCCATTTGGCTTTGGGCAAGAATATGGGCAAGGGCCCCGCGGGTTCTTGCAAGCAAAAAAAGTGGAGTTTTGGGCAAGGGCTTTTCATTAAAGAGCGTCAATTCTCCTGGCAGCCGCAGGGCATATTCCTTGAAAGCCTCTATCCATGTCTCCAGCCTTATGCCATAAGACCCGGAACTGGCAGTCAAGTCATCAATAGCTGCCAAAAGCCCTTTCCATGCATCGGGCAACTCATCCTTGCCATGCTGGCTGTTAGCAGTTGGATGAAAAAGCTCTGCCTTGCTGTAATCGGCCATTTCAGAACGCCGCAGCCAGGGAAGGTGCTTTGCTGGATCAAAGGGGCTTTGAAGCCTTGTGATTCCGGCAGATTTTCCCTGCCTGTTTTTGCACAAAAGCCTGTTAGCGGCCAAAATGCACTTTCCCTCCCTGCCAGAAGGGTTTGGCAATGTTTCAATCAGCTTTAAAACGCCATCACCACCGGGCCATGCAAACGATTCCTTCATCCTTATAAATGAACCGCCAGCAGCCTTTGCAAGCCCTTCAAAATCAGCAAGAAAAGCCCCAAGGGCAACATCTTCGGGTTTCATTGTCCCTCCTGGATAATTTGGTAGCGGCCAAGTCCAAATGTTGCGCCCTTGCCCACATGGCACATTTCTCCAAGAGCCAAAAGGCGTTGAAACGGCTTTATGTCACCGGCAAAAGATATGGAGCCGACAACGCCTCCAAGGGTCATGGATTTTTTCTGCCTGTTGGACCAGCGTTTGAAACCGTACCATCTTAAATCATGTTTGGTTGTTAAAACCTTTTCGGCAGAACGAACGGCACCTGCAAAATCTGTATCCAATAGATAATCGCAGTGAAAGGCACTTATTTGGGCAATGCGCCGCATAAGATGCCTTGCAATATCCGAAAAACCTATCTGGCTTGTAACAGAGCCATTGGATTTTATGCGCAAAGGCGTATCAAAAACCATTGATACGGTTTTATTTAAACGGGGCAGCGGCATTTGGGCCGCAAAATTACCCAAAGGCAGTGCTTGCAGCTTTTCATCATAGTAAACAGGTTTGCGGCTTCCGGTTTCCTCTACAAGAAAAACATCAAAGAGGCCCATGGCCCGCCCAAGACCAATTCCGCCTGCCCTTATAAAGGCCTGTATAAGCCAGGGAATATGCTGCACTGCATTTCCAAACACAGTCAGCCCGACTGTAAACTTTTCGCCTGGGCGCACCTGTGTACCAACTGGCGGGGATAAAACAAAAGGCCTGGGCGGGTCCGTCACATTTCTGTAAATTGCCAGGTCCTTTCTTTGCATCACCTCAAACACGGCCGTATATGTGCAGCGGCCTGCAATGGGGCATGATGGGCATTGGGTGTTGCGAGCCGCACACACAAGCCCTTTTAAGGCATGGCCAAAAAGGCCCCTGAAAGTGCTTCCGGAATAATCCGGCAGAAAAATTTCTGTTTGGGCAGTGCAGTGCAATGCCAAGTTTACAAATTTAAAATGGGACAGAAATTCAACTGGCAGATAATCCTTTTGGTCAACACACGGCTCAGGGTCAAAATCCTTGCCCGTGTTTTGTAAATTGCCCATCATCAATGACTCCCCAAATAAACCCGCATTAAAGCCAACAAAGCGTCATCTTAACCGTAAACACAAACCATGCCAAAACATTTAACAATTTAATTACAATAAAATCAATTTGTTAAAAATAGATAAAAAATTTGATCCTAAAATTCATAAATTTAGGTTTGCATTTACAAACTGCAGTTTACAAAAGCATAAGATTAGGTCTTTGAAGTCGAATGCCTTTTGACCTCAAAAAAACCTCAAACCCCCAGGAAAGTTTTTAACAGCAACCTGTTGCCAGGCCGGGAATCGTGAAACCCCTAATAAAAACCTTAATGCAAAAAAATGTCGGGATACTTTTTAGGCTTTTGGTGCTTAACCATCCTACCTTTATGGGCATGGCCCTTAAGGTCATACATTCATAGGCAAATATTAAGGCCGATGATGACTGTGCTTGCCAAAATAAATAAACCACAGCACCCATGGGCCGAAAGTTCTGTTTTTTCATCTGGTTTACAAGGTGGTGATTGCTGCTTAAAAGGCAAAAGGCCTTAATCGGCATCCAGTTTTCAATGCGTCCCCAAGCCTGCATTTGAGCCATCTTTTCCCCATAAAAATATCTGATACCATCAGGGCAAAATCAGGTCAACTCTTTTAGGATGTTTTCGAGTGTTTGTGAGAGCTATGCAGATATCTATACTTAACAAACTGTAATTTCATTCTTTTTGTCCTATCCTTCTTAATATCCCTTAAAAAAAGCCCATTGGTAATGATGGGTGACAGGGATGCGCGTTGAAGCACTTTTTGCAGGCCTTGCAAGGCTGTTTGTCTGTTTTTTGATCCAGGTATTCGCCTTTTGCAGTCGCTCTGCGCGGGACTGCTCAACCCCGCGGGAGATTGCAGATGATTTTGAGCTTGGGGTGGCCTGGGGCGGCCCTGGAAAGGCCCAAAATGTAAAGGAAGGCCCCGTGAAAGCCTGTGAAAATTTTGAAAACCCTGCATTTGACGCATTTTTTCAAATCGTGTAATTGCAGATTGGCATGATTTGTTGAGGCCCAAGTTCATGATCTGCTTAAGGGGCTTTGTAAAAGCTGCCTGCATTCCATGAGTTTTGGTGATTTGTCCGTTGACCGGCCTTTGCAGGGGCTTGTTCATCACTTCCCGTAAAGCTGGCCTGCCATCCTGCTGCACGCAAGCCTTGTTTTGCAGGCAGGGCAGATGACTCTTTTTTTTGGGGCGACATGGACCTTCTCTTTCTGCTCCATCTGCATATTCGATTTTTAAGGGAAACCCGGTTTCACTTCTTTCACCATGCTGCCTTCCACGCAGCCCTGCGCGACAGGCTTGGCAACCCCGACAATCTTCCCGAAGGCATGGCCTTTTACACGCCGGAGCGGGGCCGGGTTTTTTACAGCGCAAACGAGCCTTACAACCTGGGCGTTGCATTGAAGGCAAACGGGCCGGTTGACTGCAAGCAATTCCTCCGCCTTGTAAGCTCTCCACCAAAAACGCGTTTTGGCAACACCTTTGGAGCGCCATTTGGAAACAACTTTGTGCTGGAAGATGCCGTGTGTGCAGTTTCGGGCAAGTCCGTTGAAAATGCCAGGCCAAGGCCGCTCACCCTTTCCCTTTTGCAGAAAGCTGCCGCCCGCCTTGCCAAGGCAAATCGCATCAAAATCCGCACCCTTTCTCCTGTTAACATTCGAATAACCCAAGGCATAATCAGACCCCTGATGGGCGGCAAGGTTTTTTATCCGGATAAATTCCTTGCCGTCATTTATGAGGCCTTGAAGCAGTGGTGGCCAAACGCGCCTTTTCTGGAAGGGCTGGACCCCAAAACCCCTGTTGAAATGCTTGAAAACCGGCTTCTGCGCACGGATGTCGGCTATGCAAAAAAAACAAAGTCCGGCGAGCCCAAGGCCCTGGAGGGGGTTTCCGGCTCATTTGTCCTGCACTTCAAGCAGGGCGTGGGCTTGTGGGCGCTTCCCCTGCTCATGGGCGGCATAATAGGGGCAAGCCGCCCCACCCACCGCCGCCAGGGGCAGGGCCGCTACGAGGTGGAGGGTTATCCCCTCCCATGCAACTGGCCGCCCAGGCCTGCGCGCACCATTCTTGAGCGGGCGGCCGATGACAAAAACATTGCCCTTGCAAGGGCGGAAATTGTCAGGGCGGGCCAAGCGCCCGGTGTGGACGGCCAAGGCAGGGACGATTTTCTGGATGAGCTTGCCATTGAGCTGCCTCGCCTGAAAAGCAGGCTCTGCCAAGGGGAGATAAAGGCCCAGGCATTGCGCGGTCTGCTTATCCGCGAAAACGACCCAAAGGGCCAGAAGGAGAAATTGCGCCCCCTGGCAATTCCGGTTTTTCAGGACCGCTTTTTGCAGCGGGCTGTTCTGCACGAGCTGGAAGCTGCTGTGGATCAACTGTGGGAGGATGTTTCTTTTGCCTACAGAAAAGGCTTTTCTTACAAAAACGCCCGCAAGGCTGTGGATGATGCACGCAAGGAAGGCTTCGACTTTGTTCTGGATGCCGACATAAAGGCCTTTTTTGACACGGTGGACTGGGATGCTTTGCGCTTGAGGCTTGAGGCCTACTTTGGGGATGACCCTGTTGTGGATGCACTCATGGCATGGGTCATGGCGCCCATAGAGTTTTCGGGAACCCTTTTCCGCCGGGACAAAGGCCTGCCCCAGGGGGCGGTTGTTTCACCCCTTCTGGCAAACCTTTATCTGGATGCCTTTGATGAAGAGATTTCTGCAAAGGGTTTTAGGCTTGCCCTCAAGGGCGATAACTTTGTAATCCGGTGCAAAACCAAGGAGGAAACAAGGCAGGCCTATGCCCTGGCCCGCCAGGAGCTGGAGAGGCTCAATCTTGTCCTCAATGACGAAAAGACCAGGGAAACCTCCTTTGATGAAGGCTTTTCGTTTCTTGGCGCTGTTTTCTGCCGCTCGGTTGTGCTGGAGGCAGAGCAGGACAAAAAGCAGGTAACAGCCGTGCTGGACAAAATGCCCCAAGGCCTTGTGGCCAATATGGTGCAGGCCAACCCAATAGGCTGGCTCAAAAATTTTCTGGATGCTGCCGGCCAAGACCAGCAAAAGGAGGCCCAGGCTGTGCGCTGGCGTCCGGCAATTTTTCCGCCTGCTCCGCTTAAGCGTCCAATTTATGTAATCACCGGCAAGGCAAAGCTTTCTGGTCACAAAAAGGGCCTTATCATAGAAAAAGAGGGGGAGGCCCCCCGCAAGGTTGCCTGGAATGAGATTTCGGAAATAGTTATTCTGGGTGGCAGATGGGTCAGCGGGCCGGTTGTGCAGCGGGCAATGCTAAACCGTGTACCCATTGCTTTCCACAAATGGGATGGCACACCCCTTGGCCTGGTTCTGCCCGACAGGGTCCGCAGCCCCTCTATGCTTGCCTTAAAGCAATGGGAATGGATTAAAGACGATGCCAGCAGGCTGAATGCAGCCAGGGTCATTGTGGCGGCCAAAATCCGCAACACAAGGCTTTTTGTGCGCCGCAGAAAAGAGCCTGTGGGTCATCTTTTGGCTGCCCTTAAAACCGCTGTTAAAGATGCCCAAAACACCCAAAGCATTGAAAGCCTGCGGGGTATTGAGGGTTATGCAGCCCATGCCTATTTCTCCCACTGGAACCAGTGGACAGGTGCAAGGCTTGGAAATTATCCGGGCAGAATTACAAGAAAGGCCGCCGACCCCATCAACAGTATGCTCAACCTGCTTTATATGCAGCTTTTCCGCCTTACGCACACAACCATACTCTCCACAGGGCTGGACCCGTACCTTGGCGCCCTGCACGAAGGCAAGGGCCGCTATGCTGCGCTGGCCGCAGACCTTATGGAGCCGTTTCGCTTTCTGGCGGACAGGATTGTGCTAAATGCAGTCAACCAGCGCCTGGTGGGGCCTAAAAACTTCATTTATTCGGAAAAAGGCCCATACCGCATCCGGCTGGATACCCCGGCCATGGCCCGGCTGATTGGCGATTTTGAAAATCTTCTTGCTTCAAAAATTGCAGACAGGTTCGATACTGTTGACACCTACAGGGGGCATCTTTACCGTCAGGCTGTAAGCCTTGCAAATTTAATTGAGGGCAATGACAAGGGGTTTTTGCCCTTTGAAATGAAATGGTGACAGCCAATGGGCGAAACAGAGCAGCTTTGGGTTATTGTTGACCGTATTCTTGATAAAAGCAGGCGCACGCGGGTGCGCGGCATTCTGCAGTTTGCCGGGCATCAGGTGCGGCCTGGGGCCTTTGAACTTGTCACCACCCAGACAAGGATGAAGTCGCTGCTTACAGACATAGGGCAGCTATTAAGCCCGGAAGATGACCTGCGGGTTTACAGAATTTGCGCCCGCTGCCGCGAGGCCACAACAGTTTTCGGCCCTGGGCATCTGGCCAGGCCGCCGGTGGCGATAATTGTGTGAACAAAGCTTCAGGCAAATTTTTGACGAGCCATGCACCCTGCCAGGGCTTTTTTCCGGCATTTGCCATTTGACAAAGTTAAATCAGCCTGTTAGGAGGTATTGATAATACTATAGGGTATCATTCGCTCGTCAAAATAAGTTTTTGTCAACAAAGTCATGTAGTTGAAATATGGCTGACAAGTGTCCGGCCGGAGTTTTCGCCCCTTTACCAAAAGGCCGGAGAGCTTATTTAAGGGGGTCTGTCAAACCCATATTATTGATTCAGCAATATCAATCCCTTGCAAGGCCACGGATTTTGACCAAGGTCCTGTAGAGGGTATGGAAGCGAATTGGATCTGGTTTATGGAACCACAAGGAAGCTGATTTTGACCAAGGTCCTGTAGAGGGTATGGAAGCCCTCGGCAATTTTAAAGGCCGCTACCCAGGTGGATTTTGACCAAGGTCCTGTAGAGGGTATG
>JASEHB010000137.1 GCA_030018745.1 Desulfatibacillaceae bacterium
GCTTGTACATTGAGTCCCGGCGCACTCCCGCATAACGCAGCTATCGTTTTCCTGGGGCCGCCCTATGGTTCTACTCGTTCGTCCATGTATTGATACTTGTTTTCGTTCTTGCCCACATAAATCTGCCTGGGCCGGTGCAGCTTCCAGTCCGGGTCGTCCTGGGCCTCCTTCCACTGGCTTATCCAGCCGGGCAGCCTGCCTATTGCAAACATGACCGTGAACATATTTGTGGGGATTCCCAGGGCACGCAAAAGGATACCCGCGTAAAAGTCCACATTGGGATAAAGGTTGTGGTCAATGAAGTAGGCGTCCTTTAAGGCCACCTCCTCAAGCTTCTGGGCAATGTCAAGCAAGGGGTCATGAATATCGAGCTTTTCAAGCACCTTGTGCACCATCGCCTTCATTATTTTGGCGCGCGGGTCGTAGGTTTTGTAAACCCTGTGGCCAAAACCCATGAGGCGGAAGGGGTCGTTGCGGTCGCGGGCGCGGGCAACAAAAGGCTCCATGTCTCCGCCTGCTGCATGAATCTCTTCAAGCATGTGTATCACCGCCTGGTTGGCGCCGCCGTGCAAAGGCCCCCACAGGGCGGAAATGCCTGCGGAGATTGCTGCATACAGGTTCACCCTTGCACTTCCCACAAGGCGCACAGCCGAGGTGGAGCAGTTCTGCTCGTGATCTGCGTGCAGAATCCAGAACACATTGAGGGCCTTTACCATGTCATCATCCATTTTGTAGGGCCGCACCGGGCTGTCGAACATCATGTTGAGAAAGTTGGCGCAGTACGAGAGATCCGGCCTGGGATAAACAACCTTGTGGCCCATGCTTATTTTGTAGGAAATGGCGGACATGGTGCGGACCTTGCTTAAAAGCCTTGTCATCTGCACGGAGATGTCCTGGTCCTTGGAATGGCCGTCCAGCTTGGGGTAAAAGCTCCTCAAGGCATTGACCATGCTTGAGAGAATGCCCATCGGGTGGGCCGAGCGGGGAAAGTTGGTAAAAAAGGCCTGCATGTCCTCGTGCACAAGGCTGTGGTCGTTAAGCAGCACGGAAAAGCGGTTTAATTCCGAACGGGTGGGCAGATGGCCGTTGATGAGCAGGAAGCTTGTTTCCACAAAGGTGGATTTTTCCGCAAGCTCCTCCACCGGAATGCCCCGGTAGCGCAGGATGCCCTTTTCGCCGTCCATGAAGGTTATTGCGCTTTTGCAGGCCCCTGTGTTGCCAAAGCCCGGATCATAGGTGATGTGGCCTGTGAGGGCGCGCAGCTTGGTGATGTCTATGGCCTTTTCACCTTCGCTGCCCGTGATGACCGGCAGTTCGTAGGTTTTATCGCCCAGGATTATTTTTGCTGTTTCTCCCATATATCAAGACTCCCGATACTTGGCCTGAAAGGTCTTTCAAACGGTTATTCTATTTCTGTAACTGCACTTTTGCCCGGCCTTAAAGCACAAAGCGTCCTATTGCCGCGCCTGCCAGAACAGCTACCAGCCCCAGGGTGTTTTGCAGGCTCACATTGGCTGCGGCATAAAGCCATTGGGATGAGCGCAGAAGATCCGCAGTTTCCACCATGAATGCCGAAAAGGTTGTAAATGCCCCGAAAAAGCCCACAAGCACAATGAGCCGGGTCTGGGACGCCACTGGCCAGCGGGTTTCAAACAGAACAAACAAAAGCCCGGCAATAAAGCAGCCGGTTACATTCACAGCCAGGGTCCCCCAGGGAAAGCCAATTCCGGCAAGGCGATAAACAAGCCCGGCCAGCCCGAAGCGGGAGAGGGTACCCAAAGCTCCGGCCAGGGCAAGCAAAGCAATCTTGGTCAGCATCTAAAATTCCCCCGCTTGGCTCTAACCGGCCAGGGCCAGCATCCTGTCCAAAGCCAGGGCCGCATCCTTTTTTGTTGCCGGATCAACAGTCACAACGCTGTACGAGCCAAGGTTTTGCAGGGTGTGAAGAAGCTTTTCCAGGGTGATTTTTGCCATGTTGGGGCAAAGGGAGCGGGCAAGGGGCATGACCACTTTTTCAGGGGTCGTTATGTTAAGGCGCTGAACAAGGTTGAATTCGGTGCCCACAATAATGGTTGCGCCCTCTGCCGCCTCCTCCACAAAGCGGATTATCCGGCTTGTGGACCCGGAGGCATCGGCAAGTTTTACCACCTCTTGGGGGCATTCGGGATGCACAATTATTTTTGCATCCGGATATTTTTTGCGCGCCTGCTCAATGTGTGCAGGGGTGAAGTTGGTGTGCACATGGCAGAAGCCGTCCCACAGGATGAGCCTTGCCCTTTCAATATCCTGGGGAGTGTTACCGCCCAAAGGCTGGTTGGACTTCCAGACAATCATCTTGTCAGGAGCAAGGCCCAAAGCGTTGCCGCTGTTGCGGCCAAGGTGCTCGTCAGGGAAAAACAGCACCTTTTCGCCTTTTTCAAAGGCCCAGGTTATGGCTTTTTTTGCATTGGCCGAGGTGCAGGCGCTGCCGCCGTTGCGCCCGGTAAAGGCTTTAAGAGAGGCATCGGAATTGACATACACAAGGGGCACAAGCTTTTTGGTATCCATTACGCTGCCAAGCTCATCCCAGGCGCGGCTCACGGAAACAATATCCGCCATGTCCGCCATGGGGCAGCCTGCATTTATATCCGGAATCTGCACCACTTGGTTTTCTCCGGCCAGTATGGCTGCGCTCTCGGCCATAAAGTGAACTCCGCAGAACACGATGAATCTGGCATCCTTTTTTGCTGCGGCCCTGCGGGAAAGCTCAAAGGAATCCCCTGCAAAATCGCCAAGCTCGACAATTTCCATGCGCTGGTAATGATGGGCAAGAATGACAAGGGAATCCCCCTGCTCCTGCTTTATCCTTTGGATAGCCGAAAAGGCTTCAAAATCAGCATCATTTGCGCTCATGGTCTTTCCTTCCCGCGGATTGGGGCTTAATCGGCAAGCACCTTCACCGGGTCTTGTTTTCTTATGGTCCCGCCTGCCAGAACCTTGGCAAAAACGCCCTTTCGGGGCATTATGCAATCTCCAACCCGCTGGTGAACAGCGCATTTGTCGTGGCACTTCTTGCCTATCTGGGTTATCTCCAGCAGGGCAGCAGGGCCTATTTTCACCTTTGTTCCAACAGGCAGGGCCGGCCAGTCAACCCCAAGGGTGGCAATGTTTTCCGCAAAGTCGCCAAAGGTGACATCCATGCCTTTTTCATTTGCAGCATAAATGGCCTCGGCTGCCAGCAGGCTCACCTGGCGGTGCCATTTGCCTGCATGGGCATCCCCCTTTATTCCGTAATCGGCAACAAGCAAAACCGCATCCACGGGCTTTTTGGGAACGCCTTTTTCATCACTCACCGCAAGGGAGACAACCGTGCCTTCCATGATTTATTTTCCTGCCTTTTCCTTTTGCGCTGCTGCATAAAGTGGCGATATTGCCCGCAGGGTTTTGACCGATTCTTCAAGGGCGGCCAGAAACTTGTCTATAATTTGTGTGGTGGTGTCCACGCCAAAGCTTATCACAAGGGTACCTTGAGCATCTGCAAAGGACAGGCCTGTTGAAAGAAGCACATGACTGGCCCTTAAGCTGCCCGAAGCGCAGGCCGAGCGGGTTGAAACCGCAAAGCCCTGCTCATCGAGCATGAGAACGATTGACTCGCCTTCCACATGGCGCACGGAAAGGCTTATGTGGTTGGGCAGGCACTGCTCCGGGTGGCCGTTTATAAGGTAATCCTCCAGGTATTTGGGCAGCTCTGCAAGAAAATGCCTGCGCAGGCTCTTGTAGTGCTCAATACGCTTTTCCATGTCCCGCATGGCGACCTCTGCCGCTGCGGCCATGCCCACAATGCCCACAAGGTTTTCCGTTCCGGCGCGCTTTCTGTTTTCCTGTGCTCCGCCGTCCAGCAGGTTCCAGAGGCCTATGCCGCGCCTTATGTAGAGAGCGCCCACACCCTTTGGCCCGTAAAAGGGGTTGGAGGCAAAGCTCAAAAGGTCTATGCCCAGCCCCTCGACATCAATGGGAAGCGTGCCAACAGAATCAACCGCATCGCAGTGATAGGCAACGCCTGCCTCCCTGCAAACCGCTGCTATTTCACCGATGGGGTGCAGGGTGCCGATTTCGTTGTTGGCGTGCATTATTGAAACAAGGATGGTGCTTTCGCGGATGGCCCTTTTGACGGTCTGGGGATTGACCACGCCGTACTTGTCCACAGGCACGGAAGTTACCTGAAAGCCAAGCTGCTTGAGCCTGCGCAGGCTGCGGATGACCGCATTGTGCTCCGTGTTGCAGGTCACAATGTGCTTTCCCTTGTCCTGCCTGGCCCAGGCAAGGCCCTTTACGGCCATGTTCACGGATTCCGTGCCGCAGCTTGTGAAGACAATCTCCCTGGGGTCTTTGGCATTGATGAGCCGGGCCATCGTCTCACGGCTTTTTTCCAGAACCTCGCGGGCTTCATCGCCTTTCTGGTGCTGGCTACTAGGGTTGCCGTACTCGGCCTTGATGGCGTCTATCATGGCCTGGCTGGCTTCCGGGACAAGATGCTTGAAGTTTATGTGATCCAGATTGTAGTAGCCCATAGGCCCTCTTTTTTTTGCTTGCAGGGCAGGGGCTGAAAAAAGCCCACACGAAGCCTGCCCTGCCTTGTGTTGTGGAGTTGTTGTTGACCCTTAAAACAGGCTGCGCGCCTTATTTAAAGGAAAAACCGGTGCTTTAAAAGGTAAGGCGCAACCTGTCCCTTTTGGCAAAAGGGGCAGGTTGCGCCGGAAAAATACCCCTTTAACTCTCAAGCAGGCTCTTCTTCGGACAAGGAGCAGCTTTTGCAGAAGGTCTGGCCATCGCCAAGCTCGGCATCGCAGTAAGGGCAGTAGCACTTTTCATCGTGGTCGTGCTCGTGCTTGTCTTCCTGGTTGTCATCCGGCATGACCTTGCCTGCCTTGCGGTCCTCGTAGTTCTTGATGGCCGCATGAAGCGCGTCCGCCCCCAAATTCGAGCAATGAAGCTTGTTCTTGGGAAGCCCGTCCAGAGCCTTGGCCACATCCTTGTTGGTTATCTTCTTGGCTTCTTCAAGGGTTTTGCCTTTGGCAAGCTCTGTGAGCATGGAAGACACGGCAATGGCAGCCCCGCAGCCAAAAGTCTGGAATTTGATGTCCTTTATGACATCATCTTCAATGTCCAGATATATGGTCATCATGTCGCCGCAAACCGGGTTGCCAATCTGCCCGATGCCGTCGGCTTTTTCAATCTCGCCGACATTGCGGGGTTTTTTGAAATGATCCATGACTGTTTTGCTGTACATGGCTTGCTCCCTCCCGAAATGCGTTGAGCCTGGGGCTGTTTTGTGATATATCCCACCCAGGCAATAGGATTATTAAAATATAAACACAATTGGCTGTTTTGCCAAGGCCTGCCCGCCCTTGGGCGGAATTGTAACCCTGATTAGCCTCGTAGCAGATTTTTAAGACAAAGGCCAATGCTAATTTGGCAGTAAAAATGTTGAGACAGCACAAAAAAATCCGGTTGCTTTGATTTAATTTTGTTTGTGCCAGAGCCTTTGGCGCAGACACCTGCTCTCCGGCCCGCAAAAAAGGGCCGGAAAACACCTTCAGGGGACAACACATGAAGCTTTCCACAAGAAGCCGTTACGGAGCGCGCCTTTTGCTTGATCTGGCCCTTAATCAGGGCCAGGGCTTTGTTCAACTGGGCGAAGCAGCAAAGCGCTTGGGCGTTTCCATGAAATATCTTGAGCAGATTATTCTGCCATTGAAGAAAAAGGGCTTGGTGGACAGCGTGAGGGGCGCAAAGGGAGGCCACCGCCTGGCTGTCAAGCCCGGCGATTTGAGGGTGGGCGATGTGGTTGCCCTGCTGGAAGGGGGCATGGATCTCATTGAATGCGCAAGGGATGCCGGAATCTGCGGACAGTCGCCCACCTGTGTCACCCGAAGGCTTTGGCAGGACGCTGCAAGGGCCATGTTTGAAAAATTAAACGAAGTCACCTTTGCAGACCTTTTAAGGGAGCAGGGGGAGCAGATTTGCCCGGCAGGCAAGGGATAGGCGCTGCAAAACAAAAGAGCTTTGGAGACGCCTTTGGAGGCAAAGGGACAAAGGACAGGTTTGCCCCGCCTTTTTGCCCCAGGCAAAAGGGTATTGGGCCAAGCTCACTTGCCGCTGGCCGGGGCAGGCTGTTTTTGGCAGGGCAAGCAATTTTAATCATCGGGCAAAACGCCTCATCCAAAATAAGGCGGAGCTATAAAAAGCCTTAAAAAGCACCAGGGTCAGCCTTAAAATCCTCCTGCAATCTTGACACTGCAAGCCTCCTTTGCTATTGATTTATAATATGATAAACCCTGCTGTCAGCCTTCTTTTTTGCAGGGGCATTTTTCCTTACCCTTCAAGGTATTTAAGGTGGCCCATGGATGATGATTCCTTTGTTGCAGGCAAGCCAAGCGCTTCCGGCCTTCCGGCAGATGAATCCCTCAAGGCGAACCTGGGCATGGAAGCCCCCGGCGGGGATGATGCGGATATGCTGATGGGCGCAATAGGGATTGAGCTTGATGATTCAGGCCCTGCGCCCCTTGCGGAGGCAGGCCTTCCTGCGGGAGGCGCTGGCTCCATCACAGACGAGGACATTGCGCTGATAACCCAAAATGTTGTCCGCACTGTCAAGGAGCTTGTCTGGGAGCGCATGGATCACATTTTGAGCCACGCCATAACCCAGGCTGTGGAGATGGAGTTGAAAAGCCTCATCAGC
>JASEHB010000138.1 GCA_030018745.1 Desulfatibacillaceae bacterium
AAAGTATGACGGCCTTTGCCGCGAAAAGGGCCTGTCAAAAACCGCCGATGCGGTGGTGCGCCTTAAAACCCCGTTGACAGGAAAAGTTGTTTTTGAGGATGCAGTCAAAGGTACTGTGGCCTTTTCCAATGAGGAGCTGGATGATCTGGTTATCTGCCGGAGCGACGGCACACCCACCTATCATCTTGCGGTGGTGGTGGATGACATAACAATGGGCGTGAACACCATTATCCGCGGGGATGACCACTTGAGCAACACCCCGCGGCAGATTCACATTTACAATGCCCTTGGCGAACCTTTGCCACTTTACGCCCATGTACCCATGGTGCTTGGACCGGACAAAAAGCGCCTGTCCAAACGCCACGGTGCGCGCAGTGTGCTGGAATACAGGGACATGGGCATCCTGCCCCAGGCCCTTATCAACTTTCTGGTGCGCCTGGGCTGGTCCTGCGGGGATCAGGAATTTTTTACAACCAATGAACTCAAAGAAAAGTTCACCCTTGAAAACATAGGCCGCTCTGCCGGCGTTTTCGACCCCCAGAAGCTGCTGGATATTAACGGCGACCACATCCGTGCCGCAAGGGTTGAGGATTTGCTTGACGGGTTAAGGTTCTTTGCGGCAAGGCAGGGCTTTGCCACAAAGGATGATACCTTTGACTGTGCTGTGATTGAGACCCTGAAAATCCGCTCCAAAACCCTGGAGGAAATGGCCCAGAAGGCGGCTTTTTACTATGCGGACAAGGTTGATTACGAGCAAAAGGCTTTGGAAAAGTTTTTGACCCCCCAAAACCGGCCAGTGCTGGAATATGTGATTGAGGCCCTTGACGGGGTGGATGTTTCTGACCAGAAGGCCCAGGAAGCTGCCTTTGAGAAAGTAATGGAAAAGACCGGGCTTGCCTTTGGCAAAATAGCCCAGCCGGTAAGGGTTGCCCTGACAGGCTCCACGGCCAGCCCCGGCCTCTTTGAGATGATTGCAATTTTGGGCGCACAGACAACCATAAGGCGCATAAAGGATGCCATTGTGCAGATACAGGGTTAAAATCGACCTGGTATAATGCCCTTTTGGCAGGGATTTGCACAGGGCTGTTGACAGGCAGCCAGGATGGAATAGAATTATTGCAATAGCTTAAGAAAGGTTATTCGGCAATCCGGCTCATCTTGCCGGTGCAGGTAAAATTTTGCTGACAAAAGGGGCTTGGGCCATGCCCAAAGAGCTTACACATTGGGTTATTGCAAAAAAAGCTCTGGACAGGCTTGAGCCTGGCCCTGTCAAGCAGGCCCTTTCGAGCCATTTCCCCGTCTTTCTTCTGGGAGCCACTGCCCCGGACACCCCCATGTACGCCCTGCTGGACGCGGAACGATTCACCCGGATTGCCAAAAGGCTTCATGGAAGCGCAGGGGAGGACACCTTTGACCCTCCGGCCAGGGTGCTGCGCCAATTCAGGGGCATGGATGCAGCCGCCTTTGCCTTGGGCGTGGTAAGCCATGTGATGACGGACGCCATCTTCCACCCCTGGATAATGTATTACTCCGGAGGATGCCATGAGCAGGATGATTCTGTCCGCCACACCAACCTTTTCCGCCACAGGCTCATCGAATCCTGGCTGGACCTTCACTACGCAAGGCAAAACCCCTCCCTTGCAGGTTTTCATCATCGCAGACTTTTCAGGGATAACAGGGCACCCATCAGCCGCATAGCCTCTTTTTTCTCTGTTCTCTTTGGGGAAGAAAAGCAGCCCCAATATGGAGTTTCCGCTGCCATATACTGCCACAGCCTTTTCCACTGGGCCTTCACAAAGGGCTGGATAGGCTTTGTGGCCCGTGGCGCAGGCCGTTTTATGGGCAAAGGGCCATTGGCTTTCGTGCCCCTCTTCCACCCCGGAAGCGGCCAGCCCGGCGCGCAGCTTTTTTCCAGCCCCATAAGCTATCGCCACCCCGTAACCGGGCGCGCCAGGGCAACAGACCTTGCAGGCCTTGAGACAAGGGCCTCCGCTGCAATATCCCGCATCTTCTCCCATGCCCAGCAATATATGGAGCAGGGCAACCTGCCGGAGCTTTTCGAGCGGTTAAAAGGCCCATCTCTTGAAAGCGGCCTTGTGGGCAGGGACTGTAACTCCCTTGTTTTTTCCGACATAAAGGCAGACCTGGATAAAATCATCTTCAGCATGGAAAAATAAAACAGGGAGAACACCCTTGAATAAGAAGGATGAATCTCCCCGTTTTTTCTTCGGACTTAAGTTTTGTGAAAGACTAAACCGCTTCCAGCAACAAGGCGGCAGAGAGAGCGCCGCCAGCGCACACGCCAAGCAGGGCCGTCTGCTTGCCGCTTGCTGCAAGCTCGTTGGCCATTGTGAGAATCATTCTTGCGCCGGTGGCGGCAAAGGGATGCCCAAGGGCAACAGAGCCGCCATGAATGTTTATCTGCTCCGGATCGCGCTTCATCACAGCCTTGTCAAGGCCAAGACGCTCCTTTGCAAAAGCATCCGAATTAAGGGCCTTGAGTATGCACAGAACCTGGGCCGCAAAAGCCTCGTGGATATCAACCAGGTCAACATCATCGCCTGTCATGCCCGCCTTTGCCAGGGCTTTGGGCATGGAGATGGCCGGGCCGATGAGAAGCTGATCCCAGGGGTCAACCGCGTCATAGCTCCAGCTTTTGAATGCGGCAAGGGGGGTAAAGCCCAAAGCCTTGGCCTTTTCCTCGCTCATGAGAAGAAGGGCGGCACCTCCGTCAGTAAGGGATGACGAATTGCCAGCCGTGAGGGTTCCGCCCTGGGCAAATGCGGGCTTTAGCTTGGCAAGCTTTTCAAGGGTTGTGTCCCCCCGCACGATGTTATCCGTGTAAACGGTTTCTCCGTCCGGGGTTTCCACAGCAATGACCTCCTGGGCAAAACGGCCGCTGGAAATGGCCTGGGCCGCCCGCAGATGGCTCTGAAGGGCAAATGCGTCCTGTGCCTGGCGGGAGATTTCATTTCTTGCCGCCATTTTTTCGGCTGCCTCGCCCATAAGCTCGCCTGTTGTGCGCTCCCTTATGCTGGGCCTGCCAGGAACAATGTCCTCCTTCCTTAACTTGCCCAAAAGCTTGAGATAGTCGGAAGGAGTGGACTTTGCGCTCATAACAACAGGGGCTGCCTTGTGGACAAGGGTTGGCGGCATACGGACCTCCACATTGCTTGTGGAATCGCTTCCGCCTGCGATTATGACATCCGCATCGCCCCTTTCAATCA
This sequence comes from Desulfatibacillaceae bacterium, assembly GCA_030018745.1. Taxonomy (GTDB): domain Bacteria; phylum Desulfobacterota; class Desulfobacteria; order Desulfobacterales; family Desulfatibacillaceae; genus JAGVAW01. The sequence goes on from JASEHB010000138.1 coordinate 3,228, forward strand.
TTGAAGCTGCAATGGTGGCCGAAAGAATGCTTGTGGTGCAGGCCCGCACAACGGTAAAAGACTCCACCTCCATTGGCAGGCCCGCATCAAATACAATTTCGCGGCCTATGTTGACAGCCACGCCTCCGGGCAGCATGGTGCCGCCCCAGACCACGGACTCGATTTCCTTTAGGGGCAGAGGGAATTTCTCGATGAGGCCCTTTACGGCCTTTGTGCCCAGGTCAATGGTGTTGAGCCGGGTGAATGAGCCAAAGGCCCGGATAAAAGGGGTGCGAACGCCGCCCACGATAACGGCGCGCCTGCCGGTTGCGGTACTTTTTTTGGCTGCCATGTTTTTAACTGCTCCTTTTTGAATATTATTGCCGGTTTTTTACGCTCCGATGAAGTTCTGGCCGCAGATGCGGATTGCCTCGCCGGTGATGCCCGATGCCTGGGGTGTTGAAAGAAATGTCACCACCTGGGCCACATCTTCGGGCAGGCCGCCCTGACCCAGGCTGCAAAGCCTGCGGCCCGCCTCCCTTGTGGTCAGCGGAATGGCGGCTGTCATGCGGGTTTCAATAAAACCAGGGGCCACGGCGTTTATGCAAATCCCTTTTTTGGCAAAGCTTGGCGCAAGGGCCTTTACCATGCCTATAATACCGGCCTTGGATGCTGCGTAATTGGTCTGTCCGGGGTTGCCTGCAATACCTGCAATGGAGGAAAGGCAGACAATTCTGGCATCTGTCGGCATTAAGGGAAGCAGGCTGTCGGTTGTTTCCATGACAGCCATCAGATTTATGGTCATGGCCATGTCCCAGCGCTGCTCATCCATGTTCACCAGCATCTTGTCGCGGGTAACGCCTGCATTGTGGATAAGCGCATCCAGCTTTTTGCCGTGCTTTGCCACATGGTCTGCCATCACCTTGGCTGCGTCCTTGTCTGTTATGTCCAGGTGAAGGGCAGATCCCTTTATCTGCCGGGCAAGCTCTGCTGTTGCCTTCTCCTCGGCAGGCCTGTCCATGCAGATGACCCTTGCCCCTTCCAGGGCAAGCCTTATGGCTATCTGCCTGCCAATTCCCTGGGCCGCGCCTGTCACAAGGGCGGTTTTGCCGTCAAGGCTGCGGGTGTTGGAATAGCCTTTTGGAGCGGCCACCGCACCTGAAATGTGCACAGGCTGGCCGGAGACATAGGCAGAGGCATGGGAAAGGAAAAAGCGCGCCACGGGAATAAGGCGCTCCTCTGCGCCTTCATCTACATATAAAAGGGTTGCGGTTGCGCCCTTTTTGCCTATCTCTTTGCCCACAGAGCGCATAAAGCCTTCCACTGCGCGGGAGGCAACGGCTGCACCCAGATCCTTTGCATTGCCAAAGGGCCGTGCGCAGATAAGCACGCGCCCGCTGCTGGCAAGGCTGCGCAGGCGGGCATTGTAAAAGGCATACATGGCTTTCAGATCTTCCGGGCCTTGTGCGCCGGTCACATCAAAAACCAGGGCATGAGCCTTATATCCTGTTGGCTTGGCATCCGCCTCAACAATTTTTGCAATGCGGCCCCAGGCGGTTGCACTATCCTGGTAATGGGCGAACTGGCTGTCCGAGCCGCTCGCATAAACTGTTGCGCCTGCGCTGCAAAGGGCCTTGGCAAGAAAAGGGGCCAGGGCGGATTTGGGCAGGTGCCCAACATCCACAACAAGGTCTGCAAGGGGCTGCTCCGGCCAGGGGCCTGTTATGCGCTTTAAGTTTTCGGGCAGGGGCAGGGGCAGATTGAGCTTTTTGACGGCATTTCTGGCTGCCGGGTTCTTGGAAAGTTCCAACAGATAATCAGGCATGGCTTTTCTCCCTAATTGTTTATGAAACAGGTGTGAATTCACCCATCAGATAAGGCGTGGTGTTGCGGGCCGGGGCAGTGTAAACCCTGTTTTGGCTGTCCACAAAAACAAAGGCTGTTGCCGGAAGCACAACCGGCGACAAAAAGCGGCACGAAAAGCTTTTCATCTGAAAGGGCTGCCCTCCCCACAGGGTGCTGTTGACGGCCTCAATGGTGCGGGCCATGGTTGAAAAACCGTGGTTTATGGTGTTTTTGAACCCAGCCATGCGGGCATACCAGGCAATCCAGTGAATGGGGTTGAAGTCGCCGGTCAGCAGGGCAAAGTCCAGGCCTATGTTGGCGCCAAGCTTCAGACAGCCCACTTCCCTGGCGTCTTCGGGCACAACAGGCTTTTGGCTGCCGCCCTTTTTGCCGCCTTTTTTGGGGATTATGGCCCAGACCGTGGCTTCCAGGGCATTGGGCGCGCTCTTTGTGCCGGTTATAAGGCTCTGCTCAAACAGGACCTTGGAATCAGTTTCCTCCACGCTGTTGAGCCTGGCTGTCACCTCAAGAGCCTCGTCAATGGGGATTGGCCTGTTGACAGTAAAGCTTGCCCCTCCGTTTAGCACCTTTTTCATGTCATAGGGCATTCCCAGAAGTGTTTTGGTCATCAGGGCAAAGCCCCACTGGGGAAAAAGATGGGGCGGCAGGTTTTTGCCATAGGCTGCCGGGTTTGCCCCCACATGGCGTAGGTAATCGGCCACCAGGGCTGCCGGGCGCGGCGGCAATGTGGCGCTGACCTGGTTTGTATGGGGCCTTGACCCCTTTTGGGGACGGCTTGCTGCAATGCGGGCAAAGGCCCCTATTACCGGCAACTGGTGCCTTATGTAAAAAGGTGAAACGCTCATAACAGACCTTCCCCCTTGTTGAGTGTGCAAGCAGCCGGGCCTGCCCCAAACCCGCACCAGAAATTGCCCTGGGCAAACCGCACCCGGCTGCATATAGACTGACATGTCAGTCTAATTTTTTACCATGCCTTTTCTCCCCTGTCAAGAACAAGTGAAATAAAAAAGCAGATTTTTGATTTATTCAGGCTAGCAATTAAGAGAAGGTGCAGCCGCTGCCCAAAAAACTGCCGGACGCGCCAAAACACAAGGAAAAACCAATGGGCAACAGATGCGGCGTGTTTGTTGCGCGAATAAGAAAGGAAGGATGCCAAAATGTTTCAGGGAACCTTGCGCGTTGGGCGCAAGAACCACACAACATGCTTATTTTGCAGCTTTTTTCCTTCAACTGCCAGCACTCCTGGCGCTTCCAGGCGAGGCGGATGCTTTGTCGCACGAGCCGGCTTTTGTTGGGCTACGCAAATCCAGAACAAGGCCAGAGCGTTTCAAAACCCTCTTTGGCCGGATTTGCTAGCCCAACCTACGATTCTTTTTAACCACAAACATACAGGGCGGTTCCAGGGAGGCAGAGCAAGGCGCGCTTTTCGAGAAAGGAGGGAGTGTACTCATAGTACATGACCGACTTTCGAACGAAGTACAACACAGCCCTGTTGTTGGGCTGCACGAGCCGGGCAGGGACGAGGTGTGAAGCAAAAATGTTGGGTGAACCTTGCGCTATGCGCAAGAACCACCCAACCTACGGATTTTACTACGCAAATCCAGAACAAGGCCAGAGCGTTTCAAAACCCTCTTTGGCCGGATTT
>JASEHB010000139.1 GCA_030018745.1 Desulfatibacillaceae bacterium
ATGATGGCTTGTTGCCATATCCAGGAAGAAAGCCAAAACAAATTCGTTCTTTTTCCAAATGCGGTTGCCCTGGCCCAGGGGCAGGAATGGCCTTCCGGAACAAAACACTCCCCCTTGCGATTGCTTGAGCTTTTTGTTCTTTGGAAAAAAGATGCAGGCCTGAAAGTTGAGCAGCCAGATGCAGTAGCAACCTGTTCTTGGGATGGGTTTTTGTTTTGTCCGGCCCTATTCCAGCAGGGTTTCCATGCGGCCCTCTTTGGCGGACAGCCTTAAAATGCCCTGGTGCAGGGAAGATGATTTTGGTTCTGTCTTGTCTGCAAACTTAACCGGAATATAGTTTTCTGTGGTTCCCTTGAAAAATTCCCCGCCCAAACCAGCCGGGCCTTCCACGCAGGCTGTGAGCAGGCGGCCTTCCTGGCTCAAATAAAAGGCCATTTTCTTTTCATGGCCAAGTTGCCTCATTTTTGCAGCCCTGGCCTTTGCCAAAGAGGGCGGGACTTTTCTGTCAAAGCCCGCTGCGGGCGTGTTTTTGCGCGGGGAAAAGGGAAAAACATGAAGGTAGGAAAGGGGCAGGGCCTCCACCAGCGAGAAAGTCTGCAAAAAATCCTCCTCTGTTTCGCCGGGAAAACCCACCAATATATCTGCGCCAATGGCAGCATGGGGCATGGCTTTGGCGATTTTTTCCACCACAAGGGCAAAGTCGCTTGCCTTGTAGGGGCGCGCCATGCGGCGGAGAACAAAGTCCGAGCCGCTTTGAAGGGGCAAATGAAAATGCGGGCAGATTTTTTGTGAGGAGCCGACAAGCCCGATGATTTCATCTGTGACCTCATCTGGCTCAATGGAGGAGATTCTTATTCTGGGGATTTGCCTTTTTACGGCCTCATTGAGCAGCGAAAAAAGGTCTGTTACCGGAGAAAGGTCCAGCCCGTAGCGGCCAATGTGAATGCCGCACAAAACAGCCTCGCTGTATCCGTCCTTGTAAAGGCTCTCCAGTTGCGCCAGAACAGTAAGCGCCGGGGCGCTGCGGCTTGGCCCCCTCACGCCCGGAACCGCGCAGTAGGTGCAATGGGCATTGCATCCATCCTGAATGCGCACAAAGGGCCTGGCCCTTGGCCCTGTAACCGGCGGGCCTTCTGCGGAAAGGCGGAAGCCGTCAAGGGGGGCGCAGTCCACAAGCGGGGCAGGGGGGGCTGTTTGGGGCGGGCAGGCAACAATGGAGGCGATTTTTCCCTTGGAGGCGTTGCCCACAATTCCCCACAGGCCGTCAATTGCGGCAAGCTCGCTTGGCGCAGCCTGGGCATGGCAGCCCACTGCAAACACCCTGGCTTTTGGGTGATTGCGGATTACGCCTGAAATCGTCTGTCTGGACTGCTGGGCCGCCCTGCCTGTAACCGTGCAGGTGTTTACAAGTATTATGTCTGCTGTGTCAGCATCCTGGGCTGCAACAAACCCGGCCTGGCCCAGGTTAACGGCCATGAGGTCGGATTCATACTGGTTCACCTTGCATCCCAGCGTTAAGATGAAAAAAGACTGTCCCATTTAACTTTGCCTCTTCTGAACTTCTTCGTCTTCCTCTATGGATGCAACTATGATTCCGGCGCCAAGCACCCGGTCATCTTCGTACAGAACAGCCCCCTGGCCGGGGGTTGGGGCCTTTTGGGGCGCATCAAACAAAACCCTGGCCCTGTTGTTTTCAAGCGGCTCCACCAAACACGGGACTTCTTTGTGACGGTAGCGGATTCGCACGGCAGCCTTAAAGGGCGCTTCTGGGTCCGGGCCAAACCACACAGCATTGTCAAAAACAAGGCCCTTTCTGTACAAATCGGCCTTTCGGCCCACAAAAAGCGTGTTTTTGACAATATCAATGCCTGTTACAAACCAGGGTTCGGATGAGGGGCAGTTTAAACCCCTGCGCTGGCCAACTGTGTAGGCGTGCAGGCCCCTGTGGCTGCCTATGGCCCTGCCGGAGGGATTCACAATGGGGCCGGGGGCGCTTGTAACGCCCATTTTTTCCAGAAAATCCTTATATGAGCCATCGCTCACAAAGCACACCTCCTGGCTTTCGGAGCGGGCAAAATGGCCAAAGCCCCTTTCTGTTGCAATTTTCCTCACCTCATTTTTGGTGAGCATACCAAGAGGGAAACAGGCTTTGGAGAGTCTTTTGGGGCCTGCAAGGGCAAGGAAATAGGACTGATCCTTGGAAGAATCCGCCCCTTTGCAGAGCGCGGGGATGCCATCATGGGCAACAAGCCTTGCATAATGGCCTGTGGCAAGCCTTGTTGCGCCCATTTGCAGGGCCTTTTCCAGCAGAATGCCAAATTTTATGAGGCGGTTGCAGTAAAGGCAGGGGTTTGGCGTGAGGCCTGCTCCATAGGCGCTTACAAAGGGCTGTACAACAAGTTGTTCAAAGGCTTGTGAAACATCCACCGTGACAAGCCCTATGCCAAGGAAATCCGCAGCATTTTTCAAGGTTGCCGCATATTGGGCCTTTGTTGCGGGCTGCTCAAAGCCTGTAACAAAGTGAATCCCCGTAACATCAAAGCCTGCTTCAACGGAAAGGGCTGCTGCTGTAAGAGAGTCAACCCCTCCGCTCATGGCCACAAGAAGCTTGTCATTTTTTTGGGGGGACATTTTGGCTTTGCTTGCGCCCGGCTGAAGGGCGAGCCAGAATCTGCCGGATTATGCAGATTCAGGCTCCAAAAGCAGACTCCCCGTTGTTTTCAAGGGGAAGCAGCGACATGGCATGATGGGGGCACACAGGAACGCAAAGCTTGCAGACGCTGCATTTTTCCACATCAAAGATGACTCGCATTTCCGGGCGCTCAACGGAAAGCGCGCCTGTGGGGCAAATGGCAGTGCAGGCTCCGCAGTGGACGCAGGTATCCTCTTCCCGGAGCATCTGCTCTCCGGCTTTTATTACGGTTATGCCGCGCTCCTTCAAATAGGACATACCCTTTTCAAAGCTCTGGGGATTGCCTGAAAGCTGGAGAACCATTTCCCCCACCTTGCGCGGATGGATGGTGGCGTTCAGTATGCTGAACTCCAAATCAAAAAGTCTGGCAAGATTGCAGACAACAGGCTCCTGGGCATGGGTTTTGGGAAAAACCAGTTTGAGCATCTTGGAATACATTTTCTTATCTCCAAAAAAAATTTACGCAGCATCGGGGATTGCCGCCCCGGCAAATCAAAAACAGGAATGCCTGAATACTTTATTTTATCCAAATCACGATAAGGAAAAATGTGGCGCATGTCAACGCCGTGGGCTGGTTTTGAACTCAAGGTGGCAAATGCCGGAGGGAAGGGCAAAGCCCGAGCCGGCTCACGACCCGGTCCACGATGCGGTGCGCGGCAGGGTGGCCCCCTTGACGCATCGCGTCCCTTTTATAAACATAACACTTCCTGGCCAGTATGACAACAGTATGACAACAGGATGGCAACAGTATCCGAGCTTATTTTTAAATACAGCAACGCCTCAAACACCAAAAATATGAGGGCGCAAAAGAAAATTTTTGCATCTGACCCTGCTGCGGGTCAGTCAATTTTCGCCCTGTAAAGGCGCAGGCTGTTAGCCACAACGCAAAAGCTTGAAAGGGCCATTGCAAGGGCTGCTGCAATGGGGTGCAGGTGCTTTAAAAACATTGGCGCGCCTGCAAAAATCGCCAGCACCCCGGCAGCCACCGGAATAAGCAGAACATTGTAGCCAAAGGCCCAAAAAAGATTCTGCTTTATGGTGCGCAGGGTGGCCCGTCCCAAGGCAAGCGCTCTGACCACGCCTGTAAGCCTGCCCGAAGCAAGAATGACATCAGCCGTTTCAATGGCCACATCCGTGCCGGTTCCCAAAGCTATACCAATGTCCGCCCTTGCCAGGGCAGGGGCATCGTTTATGCCATCCCCCACCATTGCAACGATCTGGCCCTCATCCTGGAGCTGTTTAACCTTGTCTGCCTTTTGCTCCGGTACAACCTCGGAGAAAACCTCCTCAATACCCACTGATTGGGCAATGGCCCTGGCTGTGCCGGGGTTGTCGCCGGTCAGCATCACAACCTTGAGGCCCATTTTCAACATGGAGGCCACAGCAGCAGCAGAATCGGGCTTTATTGTGTCTGCAAGGGTGACAAGCCCCATGGGCTTGCCGCCTTTGGCCACAGCAATCACGGTTTTGCCCTGGGATGAAAGATCCTCAATTATTTGTGCGGCTGTTTCAAGGGCAACGCCTTGTTTGCTTATCCAGCCGGGCTTGCCCACAAGAAGGCTCTGTCCGTCAATTTTTGCCTCCACCCCGGCTCCGCCGTGGGCGTTGAACTCATCCGGCTCTGAAAGCAAGAGGCCCCTTATGGCGGCCTCTGCAACAATGGCCCTGCCAAGAGGATGCTCGGAGCCTTTTTCAACGGATGCAGCCAAGCCTATTAGCTCGTCCTCGCTCTCGCAAAGGGGGGCAAAGGGCAGGATATCTGCAACAGCGGGCTTGCCCTGGGTTATGGTGCCGGTTTTGTCCAGCACAATGCAGGTGAGCTTTGTTGTGGCCTGCAAGGCTGCGCTGTTTTTGAAGAGTATGCCCTTTTTTGCGCCCTTGCCGGTGCCTGCCATTATTGCCGTGGGCGTGGCAAGGCCAAGAGCGCAGGGGCAGGCGATTACAAGAACCGCCACAAAGCGCACCATTGACTGAACAAACTCACCGCTTATTGTCCACCACAGGGCAAAGGCAAGGGCTGCAATTACAATGACCGCAGGCACAAAGATTGCCGCCACCCTGTCGGCAAGGGCCTGGATTGGGGCCTTGCTGCCCTGGGCCTGGCGCACAAGGCGGATGATGTTGGCCAGGGCTGTCTGGCTGCCCACCTTTTTGGCTTCAAAGCGCAGCATTCCCTGGTTGTTCATGGTCCCGCCCGTCACAGCATCGCCCTTGGCCTTGTCCACGGGCAGCGGCTCGCCTGTGAGCATGGATTCATCCACAGCGCTTTTTCCTGAAACCACAACCCCGTCAACAGGAATCCGCTCGCCGGGCCTCACCACAAGAATATCTCCCACAGCCACCTGGGCAAGGGGAATGCGCCTTTCCTTTCCGTCAGATTCTATAACCGCCTCATCGGGCGCAAGCTCCATGAGTTCGCGGATGGCAGCCCCAGTTTGGCCCTTGGTGCGGACTTCCAGAAGCTTGCCAAGTTTTATGAGGGTTATGATGACCGCTGCGGTTTCAAAATAAACATGGTCGCCAAGGGCAGGAAAAAGCATGAGGGCCAGAGAGTAGAAATAGGCTGTGGAAGACCCCATTGCCACAAGAACATCCATGTTGGCGCTTTTGTTTTTAAGGCTGTTGAACCCGCCCCTGTAATAATCAATGCCAGTGTAAAACTGCACAGGGGTTGCCAGGGCAAAAAACAGCCAGTTGACCCATGGCGCGTGCGCCCAGTGTCCTATAAGGCCAAAGTCCCTGCCCATGCTCAAAACAAAGAGCGGCAGGGTAAAAACAAGGCCCACAAAAAATTTGCGGGTCTGATCTTTTATCTCGGCCCGGCGGGCGGCTGCCTCTACATCCTGGGCGTCCTGGCCCTCCTCCGGGGCAATGGCATCGTAGCCTGCCTTGCGTATGGCCTCTATTATGGCGGGCAGATCCGAAACTTGTGGCAGATATTCCACGCTGGCCCTTTCAGTTGCAAAATTCACCTGGGCCTTTGTTATGCCGGGAACCTTTTTGTTAAGGGTGCGCTCAATGGTGGCAGCGCAGTTGGCGCAGGTCATGCCCATTACAGGCAGCTCCACACTGGCAAAAGGAACCTTAAAGCCTATGGATTCAATCTTGCTGATTATCTGCCCAACAGAGAGCTTCTGCGGATCAAAGCTTACACTCACCTGCTCGGAAGCGAAATTCACCGCAACGGCACTCACGCCATCGAGTTTTTTTAGGCCCCTTTCAATGTTGGCCGCGCAGTTGGCGCAGGTCATGCCGGTTACCGGAAGGTCTATTCTGGATTGGTTCATGGGAGCCTCCTTGAAGTTTAACCCTGTTTCAAATTATCATAGTGAGTAATTACTTACCTTATTTTACTTCAAAAGCAAAACTGCTTTCTTTTTTTATGGCGCCCTTATTGGGCGTTGCTCCTGCCAGCGCAGGCGCAGGCAACTTGCATTATGGGCCAAGCCTTGGTAATAATAGGCCAGTGTCCGTTATTTATCTTTCTGCTATATTTCGGAGGGAAATATTCAATGAAAAAGTGGCAATGCACTGTATGCGGTTACATTCATGAAGGCCCGGAGCCGCCGGAAACCTGCCCTGTTTGCGGGGCGGACAAAAGCAAGTTTGTGGAATTCGTTGAGGATGACAAGCAGGGAGCAGGCCTTCCAACAGGGCAGGAAAGCCAACCGGAGGAGGCCTCATCCGCAGGGCAGGATGCTCCAAAAAGGAGTGTTCCCGATGGATCGGGCTTCAAGGCTGTTGCAGGCCGGGCCTTCTGGAAGCTGTTTGACCTTTCAAGCGATATGATGGTCCGCTTCAAGGCCCACCCGATTCTTGTGCATTCGCCAAACGGCGTAATCCCCATGAGCTTTGCCTTCTGTGTGCTGGCTGTTCTTTTCAAGAGCGATGGGCTTGCCACAGCAGCGCTTTTTGCCCTTATTTATGTGGCATTCACCATGCCGCTTGTGCTTTTTTCTGGCTATCTGGACTGGAAGGAAAAATACGGAGGAAATCTCACATCCCTTTTCATG
>JASEHB010000140.1 GCA_030018745.1 Desulfatibacillaceae bacterium
CTGCATGGGGCCGTGCAGTATGCCTCCGGCCCAGGAAGGCTCGGTTGCCGCAACAAGCTGGAACACAAGGCCTGCTGCAAGGGCGCAGGCAAGGTTGGCAGAAACACCGGCAGCAGAAACAAGAATGTTATCGCGCTTAAAATTACGGAAATAGCGGGGGTTTACAGGAACAGGCTTGGCCCAGCCAAAGATGAAGGGCGAGCCTACAAGGGCAAGAATCCCCGGAAAGATGACAGAACCCACCGGATCAATGTGGACAATGGGGTTTAGGCTCACCCTGCCAAGCATCTTGGCTGTGGGGTCTCCGCAGCGCCAGGCAACCCAGCCGTGGGCTGCCTCGTGAATGGTAACTGCAAAAAGCAGGGCTGCAATCTGAATAAATATAAGGGACATCAGGCAATCTTCTTTTTTAAAAGATTAAGCTCATCATCTTTGGTTTTCGCCTTGCCGTCCAGCCGCGCTGCAAGCAGGGTATCTAAAATTTCGCGGTAAACCGGGCCGGGCTTTATCTTCATGTTCAAAAGGTCCTTGCCGGTTACAAGGCTCTTTTCAAACTGAAGCTGCCTAATGTAAAGGGAAATGCCCTGTTTCACATCCTCTTTGGCGGTTGCGGCCATCATGTAAAGAAGAAGCTCTGTTGCCAAAGGTTGAAGCCTTTTGTAAAGCAGGCTGTTTTTTGTAACCTTTCTGCGCTCCAGATCTTTAAGGCGCATCAGGGCATCCCTGCGGCCCTGGCTTAAAAGCCTTTCCTGGCGGGGGCTCAATTCCAGCAGGCGGCAGACATGAAAAGCCTGACGCGGCCCGCAACTGTGGATAAGGGCCAGAAAATTAACGGCCCACCTGTTATAGGAATCCCCCAGAAAAAGCAAATCGTACCAGCTTAAAACCTCCTTTACAGAGGCAAAGAGGGCTGCTGCTTTATCGTTGTAGCGGATGCAGGGATGGATAACAGGCAGAAGGTTAAAATCATTCATCCGGCTTACGGCCTTTGCCGGGGTGTCCTCGGAGAGGATGAGCTTTAACTCCGCAAAGAGCCTTTTTCCGGCAAGGCTTTTAAAAAACTTCATGCGCACGGCATTTTCAATGAGGCCTGCCGTGAGCTTGCCTATGTTAAAGCCAAAGCGCTGCTCAAAGCGGATGGCCCGGAAAACCCGTGTGGGGTCCTCCACAAAGCTCAAGTTGTGCAGAACCTGTATGGATTTTGCCTTTATGTCCCGCTGGGCGCTGAAAAAGTCTATGAGCGTGCCGAAGTTCTCGCTGTTTATCTGAATAACCATTGTGTTGATGGTGAAATCACGGCGGGACATATCCATTTTCAGCGAGCTTGTCTGCACAATGGGTAAAGAGCCGGGCGCATCGTAATATTCATGCCGGGCCGAGGCTATATCCACCTTGAGGCCGTCCTCAATCGTTACAACCGCCGTGCCGAACACCTCGTGGGTGTGCAGCCTGCCGGAAAAGCGCCTGGCAACCTCCCTGGCAAAGGCAATTCCATCGCCCTCCACCACCAGATCAAGGTCCAGGTTCTTTTCCATCAAAAAAAGATCCCGCACAAAACCGCCCACCAGAAAGGCATGGACTTTCATTTCATCGGCTATTGCGCCTATCTGTTTTATTTTAAGCAGAATTTCCTTTGGCAGGCGCTCATCCAGAAGGCGCACCACCTTGCGGGTGCGGCCCCTGTTTGCGGCTATCTGGGCGCTTTCCTGCTCCGACATCCGGTAGGATTCATTTACCAGTATGTTCAAAAGGTCCGTGCGGGTTATTACTCCTATGGGCGAGTCATCCACCACCACCGGCAGAATGCGCTGCTTGTGGCCTATTATCTTTTCCTGAATTTCCACAAGGTCCGCATCCGGGCCTACGGTAACCGGGTCGCTGGACATATATTCGGCCACAGCCACATCATCCAGATGGTGGTGCAGGGCCTTTTCCACAACCTGACGGGAAATGAAACCCAAAAGCCTTTCCCGGCCGCATGAAGGCTGTGTGACGATGAGTGCGTTGACATTGTACTGGGTCAGCAGGCCCTCGGCCTCTTTGATGCTTATATCCGGCTGGGTGGCGATGACCGGCGTGCTCATCAGGTCGCGGGCCTTCTGCCGGGGCTTGACCATTTCGTTCAAGTATTGAAGAAGAGCCTCTTCCACCTGCACCAGGGGCTTTTCCTTGATTGTGGCTGAGGCTGCATAGCGGTGGCCGCCGCCCCCCATGCGGGCAAGAATCTTTCCGGCGTCCACTTCGGATATCCGGCTTCTGGCCACAATGCTTATGCGGTTTCCCATGCGGGCTACTGCAAAAAGGGCATCAAGGTTCTCCATTTTGCGCAGCTTGTGAACAAGGTTTGCAAAGTCGTTTATGTAGTCATCTGATGACAGGGTGCTTACAGCCACCTCCACGCCGTGAATCCTGTGGCGCTCCATGTTCTGGATAAGGTCATTCAAAACCGTTATCTGCTGGGGGCTGATTTCCCTTGAAAGGAGGCTTGCCACCATGTTTAAGCTTGCGCCGCAGGAAAGAAGGTGGGCAGCAGCCAGAAAATCATCCTGGGTTGTGGATGTGAATGTGAATGAGCCGGTGTCCTCGTATATGCCCAGGCTCATTATGGTGGCTTCGTCTGCTGTTATGGATATGCCCCTTTCCCTTAAAAGATGGGTGAGGATGCTCACCGTGGCGCCCCAGGGGCGGCAGACCTCCACCTGGCCCACAATATCGCCGGGCGCTGCCGGATGGTGGTCGTAGATGTGGACGGAAAGGCCGGGCCTGTCCAGAATCCGGGCAAAGGGGCCAATGCGCGAAGGCTGGCGGGTGTCCACAAGAATCAGGGTTTCAATTTCGTCTAAATTTATGTCTGCAAGGTTAACCAGGTTGAAAAGGTAAACCATTGACTGGACAAAGAAGTTTCTGAGCGAACTTTCCTGGGAGGCCGGAAAAACAACCCTGGCATTTGGATAAAGCTTCTGGGCTGCCAGCATACTGGCAAAGGCGTCAAAATCCGTGTTGGCATGGGTGGTTATAACCGTAAGCCCCGTGCTTGGCCCTTTTGAGCCGCAGCTTTTTTCAGAAGCCTTTGTCATGGACATTCCGTTTATGAGGTTGATGAGCCTGGCCTTTGTTTATCCAATCAGAATACCACTATTCACTGAATTTGTACACCTGCGGGGAAATCAGCCAGCCCTTAATTGGATGGCTTATTGACTTGCCGGGCAAATACTGCAAAAAAGCGGCAGTTGGTGTTTGGGGTTTGTTTCAAGGCTGTGAATTGGCTTCCCGTTGTTTTTGGAAAGGTTGTTTCCCCGCCCGGTAATTACCTTGTTAACCGCATGGAAGAAAACGGATAAAAGCATTTTGCCTGAAATCAATAGACAGAAGCCCCCATTTAGAGTTTTATTTGCAAGCGAGGGCTTCATAGTTGATGGAGTGGCCTCATATAACCTCTATCTTGCTGCTGCGCTGCAAAAGGCTGGAATCAGCACGGCTGTTTTGGGCAGGTGGATGGGTTTTTCCGGTTACCAGCAAAGGCTGCGCGAAGCCGGGGTGGAGGTGATACAGGATCTGTCCCCCACGGTGGCATCCCCTTTTCTGGCTGCCCGTGCGCGCAGGTTCTCCCCCCATGTTGTTATAACGGACTCCCGCAGAACATTTCCCTTTGCTTTAAAAATAAAGCAGGCCATCGGCGCAAAGCTTGTCACCATTTTTCACGATCCGCCCCAAATGGACAGGAACGGCTCAAGGGGGATGGAGCAGATTCTTGTTAACAGCGATGCGGGCGTAACGCCGGAGCAGATAATTTTTGAGGACCTGAAAAAGCTTTCTGTAAATCTGGCAGTGCAATACATACCCCGGCCCTTAAGCGGCATGAACAAACCTTTTGATTGGCCGCAAAAGGAGCCTTTCCGCCTTTTGTGTTTTGGCAGGTTAAGCGGGTGGAAATCTCCTGGAATGCGAACCATAATTGACAATGCCCTCTTGCTCAAAAACAGGATTCCTTCCCTGGAAATTGATGTGATGGGCGGCGGGTGGAGGTTGGCCCCCTTTTACATGGCTGCATCAAGGGCCAATAGGGCAAAGGGGGTTAAATTTGTAAGCATACTCGGCCCCCAGAGCGACCCCAGGCCTTTTATCGGGCGGGCCTGCGCCGTGTGCGCCGGGGCCAATGCAGCAGCAGAATCCATATTGTGCAACCGGCTTGTTCTGGCATTTGCAGGCTATTACCAGGGGCCGGTCACTTCAGCCAATCTGGAGCAGGGCATTTACAACAACTTTGGAGAGCGGGGAGGGCCTTTTCTCACAAAAGACAATCCGGGCAAGGTTCTTGATGGGCTTATGGAGATTTATGAAAGCTGGAAAAATGATGGTGAGCAGAAAACAGCCCATTTAAGGGATATTCTCTCCAGCCATTTTGACGAAAAAGCTGTTGCAGAGCAGTTTGTTGACCTGTTCCAACGGATTCTATAGTTTTTTCAATAAGATTTTTTGATTGTTTGCCGCCCCGGTCAAGCTTTGGCTTGCCGGGGCTTTTTTTTACAAGGGCCACACCCAAAGCAGCATTGGCACGCTTACGGCTATGACGATGAGATCCGTGGGCAGGCCCATGCGCCAGTAGTCGCCAAAGCCAAAACCGCCGGGGCCTAAAATAAGCGTGTTGTTCTGGTGGCCTATGGGTGTGAGGAATGCGCAGGATGCGCCTATTGCCACGGCCATCAAAAACGAGTCCGGGTTGGCCCCAAGCTGGGAGGCCGTGCTTATGGCCACTGGACACATGACCGCAGCAGTGGCCGCATTGTTCATGAAATCAGTCATCAGCATTGTACAGGCAAGAATGACCGCCAGGCCGACAACCGGATTGCCCTGGGCGACTGTTTCCAGCAGAAAGCGGGCGATGAGATCCGCTGCCCCGGTATGGGCCATTGCTCCGGCAACCGGCAGCATTGCGCCCAAAAGAACAATCACCGGCCAGTCAACAGCATCATAAACCTTGCGCAGTGAAACAACTTTGAATGCCATGAACAAAAGAACCCCGGCTGCAAAGGAGATTGCCACAGGCAGAATGCCAAAGGCCGCCATGCCAACCGCTGCGGCCATTATGCCTGCGGCCAGCACGGCCTTTTGCCTGTCAGGAATGCGGATGGAGCGCTGGGCCAGAGGCACGCAGCCATATTGGGATGCGAATTCGGAAAGAGCCTCATTTGTCCCTTGCAGAAGCAGAACATCCCCTGCCTGAATGGGTGTTGAGCGCAGGCGCTTCATGGATCTGCGGCCCTGGCGCGAGATAGCCAGCAGATTAAGCCCGTGGCGTGTGCGCAGATGCAGCAGCCTGGCAGAGCGCCCCACTGCTCTGCTGCCGGGCATTACCACAAATTCCATCAGCACGGTTATATCAGAATCTGGGCTTTTGGCCTTTTCCGGCTCCTGCTGTGGTTCAGGGGCAAGGGACGGAGCCTTTTTATTGTCCGGCTGAAAGGGAACTTCCTGCTCCGGCTCAATTTTGTTCGCTTTTTTCCCCTGGTCAGCAGCCAGTTCAAGGGGCGCGGCCTCTTTATCGGGTTTTTCTTCAGGAGGCTCAAGGGGTACGGCCTCTTCCAGCTTAAGCCCCAGGCTGGATAAAACTGTGGCAAGGGATTCGGGTTCCGTTTCAATGACAAGCAGATCGCCCTCATGCAGCTTGCGGTTGGGATGGGGCGTTGTAATGCGGAATTCGTTTCTCACAAGCCCCACAATCTGGGCCGCATCATCTTCCAGAAGAAAGTTTTCAACCTCCTTTAAGCTCTTGCCGATAAACCTGCTGTCCTTGGTGACGCGGGCTTCGGTAAGATAGGAGCCTGTTTCAAAGCTTGTTGTATCAGCCTGTTTTCTGGAAGGCACAAGACGCCAGCCGATAAGGGTTATAAAAAGGATTCCCGCACCTGCAACCGCAAGGCCCACGGGCGAAAAATCGAACATGGAAAAGCCGCTTCCATTAACCGTTGCCCGGAAGCCGGATACAATGAGGTTTGGCGGGGTGCCGATGAGCGTTATGGTGCCGCCCAAAATCGAGCCGAAGGCCAGCGGCATGAGAACCTTGCCGGGCGCAAGGCCCTGCTTCTGGGCGGTCTGTATGGCCACAGGCATCAGAAGGGCCATTGCACCCACATTGTTCATGAATCCGGAAAGCAGCGCGGCAAGCCCTGTAAGGGCAGCGATGGCAAGCATGGGGCCGGCAGACTTTGGCAGCACCCTCTGGGCAAGGGCGTCCACAGCGCCGGTGACCTGAAGGCCGTGGCTTAACACAAGCACGCAGGCAACGGTTATCACCGCCGGATGGCCAAACCCGGCAAAGGCATCGGCAGATGGCACAAGGCCTGCCAGAGTGCAGGCTATAAGAGAGCCGACAGCCACCATGTCGTGGCGCCAGCGGCCCCAGATGAAGGAGAGCATTGTCGCAGCAAGAATGCCGATTATAAGAGCCTGGCTGCCGGTCATGGTGATTACCTTTTAATGGGCGGATATTTTGTTACACAAAAAGCAGGTGTTTTTTTGTATTCTTGCGCAGTTTTAAGAAAAAAGAAAGGGCGTTGGTTCTGCTCTACAAATCCTTGTCTTCCAACTCCAGAACAGCTTCAAGGTCTGCCAGGGGGTCATCTTCCGGCAGCTTGTCGGCCTGGGTTTTGTCCATGTGGGAGTCTGGCGCGCTGCTGGGTGAGATTTTT
>JASEHB010000141.1 GCA_030018745.1 Desulfatibacillaceae bacterium
CAGGCCTTGTGTTCTTTGGCCTGCTCTACACGCCTGTGGAAATGGCCCTCTCTGTGGGTATAAACGCCCTTTCCCGCTTCCACGAGTACCAGGCAGATGCCTTTGCAGCCCAAACCACTGGCAGGCCAAAAAGCATGGCCGATGCGCTCAAAAGGCTTTCAAAGGACAGCCTGCAAAACCTTACCCCTCATCCCTTTTTTGTGTGGCTGCACCACACACATCCGCCGGTGCTTGAGAGAATAAGGGCAATTACGCCAGACAGCAAAGGCTGAGGGGACAGGTTTTTTTAACGGGCAACCCCTTTAAACCTTGCCAGCCATAAACCTTATGACGCGCTCCAGGGCCTTTGTGTAAGGAGGCCGGAGCAAAAACTGGGCATTGAGCCTTGGCTGAACAAAAACGCTTTTGCAATGGGAGAAGGTCAAAAAGCCTTCCTTTGCATGGTATGCGCCCATGCCCGATTCCCCCACCCCGCCAAATGGCAGATCATCCTGGGCCACCTGGAGTATGGTTTCATTAACACAGGCCCCGCCCGAAACCGTGCGGGAGAGCACTGTTTCAACAACCTTGTCATCATCTGAAAAAACATACAGAGCCAGCGGCCTGGGCCGCTCGTTGATATAGGTTATGGCATCATTTAAGGTCTCGTATTCCACTATGGGCAGAATGGGGCCGAAAATCTCCTCGCTGCTTATGCGCATGGAAGCGGTGGGGTCCAGCACCAGGGTGGGGGCAATTTTTTTGCCTTCAGGCTCCAGGTTTTCCCCTGCCGGATTTATGACCACAATGTTTGCGCCCTTGTTTTTTGCGTCTTCCACAAGGCCTGTAAGCCGCTGGTAATGGTTTTGGCTCACAATGGCCGTGTAGTCCGGGTTATGGGCGATTGTAGGGTAAAAACGCATCAGGCGGCTTTTAATTTCATCCACAAAACTATCCCTGTCGGCCCTTTGCACCAGTACAAAATCCGGGGCAACGCAGGTTTGGCCTGCATTGAAAAACTTGCCTGCTGCAATGTGGTCTGCCGCCAGGGCCACATTTGCGCCCGAAGCCACCAGGGCCGGGGACTTGCCGCCAAGCTCCAGGGTGACCGGGGTGAGATTTTTGGCCGCCTGCTCCATGACCACCTTGCCTAAAGCCGTGGAGCCTGTAAACAGCAGATGATTTAAGGGCAGCTTTGTGAAGGCCGCGCCAATCTCCGGTCCGCCTGTTGCCACAAAAACCTTTTCAGGCAAAAAAATCTGCGCCAAAAGCTCCTTCATAAGCTCGGCCGTGCGGGGGGTTATTTCCGAGGGCTTTAGCATGACGCGGTTGCCTGCGGCAATGGCTGTGGCAAGGGGCATCATGGCAAGGTAAAAGGGATAGTTCCACGGCGCAATAACCCCCACAACGCCAAGGGGCTGAATCATTATTTTTGCGGATGCAGGAAAGAATATGCGGTTGACCGATCTTTTTTCCGGCTCCATCCAGCTCTTTAAATTTTTGCGGATGTGGCTTATGCCTGCCTGGGTTGTGAAAATCTCGGCAAGCAGGGCCTCGTGGCGGGAGCGCCCGCCAAAATCCTCATCCATTGCCCTTGCAATGTCATCCGCCCTTCTGGCAAAGAGCTTGTAAAGCCTGTTCAGGGAGCCCATGCGCTCGTCATAGTCCAACCCGCCATTTTTAAAATAGTCCTGTTTCTGACGGTCAAAGGCTTCGTTAAGCCAAAGCGTTGAATCCTGGGTTTGTTCGGGGGTTTGCCGGGTCTTTTTTGTGCGGGCCATATACTGCAAGCCTCCTTCCAAAGGGGGTAAGATGCAAATAGGGTGCGCGGTTATTTTTATAAGGATAATGCTCAAATACGGGTTTGCCAACAGGAAAACCGCTAACAGCTTTTATCTGCCAATGGCTCCCTGCTCGATTTTGTGCGCCCGGTTTTGCAGGTAGGCGTTGCGCAGGCCAACATAGGGGTCCAAAGACATTTCCTTGAAGGCCTCGTAGTTGCCCACACGCAGGGATGCGTTGTTGAAGTAGCCGAAGGCGGAAAGCCCTGAAGAGGCCCAGGCAGGATCTATATGAGCTATGGGGTTTAAAAAGTAGTCGCCCACAAGGCCTGCGGAATCGCGCAGCGAGCTTGGCCCCAAAATCGGCCACACTATATATATGCCATGCCCCATGCCGTATGTGGCAAAGGTCTGGCCCATGTCCCTGTCGCTTTTGGGAAAGCGCGGGTCGTGGCTTGTCATATCCCGCAGACCGACTATGCCCACCGTGGAGTTTATGAGAAAAGCGGCAAATTCCGCACCTGCCTCGTTTGCCCTGCCCTGGAAAACGCAGTTTACAAAGCGAACCGGGAAAAGCGCATTGCGGAAAAAGTTTGAAATGCTTATGCGGGCCTGACGGGGGGTTATCTTGTTATAGACCTCGGCCGAGGGCTTGACCACCCAGAAGTACATCCTGTCGTTAAAGGTGAACATGGCCCGGTTGAAGCCCTCAAGCGGGTCTGGAGCGCGGGCGTGCACAGAGGCTGATGGGTCCTCGTCATCCAGAAAGTCCAAATCGTCATCAAGCAAACCCAAATCATCATCAGCCAGGGCCGAATCATCATCAAGCAGAGCCGCATCATCATCCGGGTCTGAATTACCAGGGCCTTGCAAATCATCCTGCCTCATGCCGGAGGCAGGCCCCTGTGCATCTGTTGCCAGGGAAGCCACATAGCCTCCATAGGGCTGGATAACCGAATCGGGAAGCGGCTCCTGGTTGATGGGAGGCGGTCCGTCAGGCGGGGAGAATCCGGCGCAACCCGAAACTGCAAGGGCAAGACAAAGAGCGGCCGCTAAAGGCCAAAAGGCCTTTGGGCCGTGGCTAGAGAGAATCCTTTTCACCTGCCCTCTGCCTTTCCACCGTGGATTCCAGCCTGTTGATTAAGTCCTGGGCGTTTCCCCGCATCATGATGTCATTGAACTGGGAGCGGTAGTTTTTCACAAGGCTCACGCCTTCAACATTCACATCATAGATCTTCCAGGCCCCGCCAGCCAGATAGACCGAGTAATCAATGGGCAGCATCTGCCCCTTTTCCAGGCGGATGCCCGTGCTGACAACAGCCATTTCGTCTGTAACCTGGTTGACTCCGGTGATGACAACCTGCTCGCCGGAATAGGAGTCCTGAATCTTGGAAAGATAGGTGTTGCCCAATAGCTCTGCAAAAAGGTCGCGGAACTTCCGGCGCTCCTCAAGGTTTAAAATGCGCCAGTTGCGGGCCAGCGCCCTTTTGGATATTTCCGTGAAATCAAAAACCCCGTCAATGGCTTTGCGAAGGGCCTTGCGCTGCTCGTCCTTAAGGGCCGGGTCATCGCCCTGATAGGCAGGGTCTGCAAGGATGGCCACAACATCATTCATGGGATCCTGTATGGCCTGGGCAGGACCCGTGATTTTGGCAGGGGCCTCCACAACAACAGCCACCACCTCATCCACAGGCTCCTGTATGGCCTGGGCAGGGTCCTGAATTTCGACCGGCTCCGCCCATGCCTGAAGCACAAGAAAAAACACGGCAAAAATTAAAATGCCACCAATTTTAACAGCGGTTTTCACTTAACAACCTCCTTGCAGCAAAAATTCCCTTGCTGCCTAGTCTACAGCGCCAAAAACATATTTGCTCACAAGCTCTTCAATATCCACAGCGGATTCGGTTTCCGTGATAAGCCCGCCCGGCTCCAGAATCCCGTCCGAGCCACCCGGAGAGAGCTTTATGTACTTGTCGCCTATAAGCCCTGATGTCCGTACGCTGGCTATCGTATCTTGTGAAAGCTCGATACTTTTTTCTATCTTCATCCATACTATAGCCAGCATTCGCTCCGTGTCCAGTTCTATACGGTCCACCTGGCCCACTGTAACGCCGGCTATTTCCACGGCAGCGCCCCTTCGAAGCCCGGAAATACCCAGGAATCGGGCCTGCACAAGGTAGGAATCGCCCTTGAACCACTGGGCCTGACCAAGCTGTATGGTGAGGTAGCCCACGCACAGAAGGCCGATGAGCATGAATATACCCACCGCCATTTCAACATTGAATTTTTTCATTTTGCTGCACCTTTCCCGGCCCTGGGCAATAAACGGCAGCCCTCTAACCGGTTATGCTCAACAAACCTTGAAGGTATAAACATTTTTCTCGTCATTAGCCGCCCTTTCCAGAACAGCCTCGATTGATTCATCGGCCCCGGCCTGGGCAAAGCCCGCAGAAACCATGAGGCAAAAGTCCGGATAAGGCGCGATGGGCACGACATTTTTACGCTGAAGGCTGCGGCTTATGCGCTCAATCAGCTTTTTGGCCTCATTCATGCCCGTGTTGGGCATTACAACCAATATGCGGTCAAAGCCATAACGGGCGCAGGAGTCAAAAACCCGCAGATGCCTGCCAAGCTCCGCGGCAAAGTTGGCCATCACGGTCTGGGCCATCACATGGGTACTCTGCTCGGTTATTTCTTCAAGGTTATCCAGCGAAAAAACCACCAGGCAGAAGGCCTGGGCCGTGCGTGCGGAGCGATCTGACTCGGCCTCGTAGCTTTTGGAAAGCTGCTGCTGGGTACCCATTCCTGTAAGCGCATCGCGGGGCTGCTCCAGCCCCTGAAGAAACTCGATGATGACCGGTTTGTCCGAGCGCTGCAAATCTTCGGGCGGGCCTTCAAACACAACCTTGCCCTTGTCTAACATGGCAACGCGCTGGGAAATGAAGAAAATATCGGGAATCTCGTGGCTCACCATCACACCCGTGAAGCCAAGCCTGCGCTGATAGCTGGAAACCATGGAAAGCACAGCGCTTTTTCGGATAGGATCAAGGCCTGTTGTAGGCTCGTCAAAAAGCACCACTTCCGGCGCGGTGATAAGCGCCCTTGCAAGGGAGACGCGTTTTTGCATACCGCCGGAAATCTGGGAGGGGTATTTGTTGCCAATGGCCCCAATGTCCAACTGGGCCAAGCGCTTTTCCACGGCTGCGGCAACCTCCTCTTTGGAAACGCGCCTCGTTTCCACAAGAGGCATGGCTATGTTGTCGAAAACAGTCAGGGAATCAAAGAGAGCCGCGTTCTGGAAAACATAGCTTATTTTGCTGCGCCAGGCCTTTTTCTGCGCCTTGTTCATGCTGGATATGGGCATTCCGTCAAAAAGGACTTGGCCGGAATCAGGCTCCAGAAGGCCTATTATGTGCTTTAAAAGAACAGACTTGCCGCCGCCGCTCTTGCCGATGATGGTGGTTATCTCGCCCTTGTAAATGGATAGGTTTGCGCCGTTTAGAACCTTCTGGCCCGAAAAGCTCTTGCATAGATCAACTATCTGTATGAGGGGCTGGGACATTGTCTTTACCGGAGCAGGCTTGTGATTACATAATCGGAAACAAGGATGAGCACGCAGCTCATTACAACAGCCCTTGTGGTGGAGTTGCTTACCCCCCGTGCGCCGAAGCCTCCCTGGCGTCTGTGGGTGGTGTAGCCCTGGTAGCAGCAGATGGTTATCACAATCACGGCAAACACAACTGCCTTTATGAATCCGCCTGTCACATCATCCATCTCCACAGATGCCCGCACCCGGTGGAAATAAAGGTAGGGGTTCATCTTCAAAAGCATGGACCCGGTTAAAAAACCGCCGAAAATGCCCACCATATCAAACAGGGCCGTCAAAAGCGGAAAGCTAACCAGCGCAGCGGCTATGCGGGGGCTTATGAGGTAACGCAAGGGGTTTATCTGCATGGTCTGCAAGGCATCTATCTGCTCGGAAATTCGCATCACGCCTATTTCCGCAGCCATTGCAGACCCGGCCCTGGCCGTGAGCATTATGGCGGTGAGCACAGGCCCCATTTCACGGATAAGGGTAAGAGCCACAATGGAGCCAAGCGCCCCCTCGGAGCCGACCCCTGCAAGAGCGTAGTAGCCCTGCAGGCCAAGCACCATGCCGGTGGCAAGGCCTGTGAGCATTACAATGGGTATGGACTGGGCACCGATGAAATAAAGCTGGTCAAGCGTGCGCCTGACCTGTGGCGGCCAGGTGAAGATAAGGGCCAGGCCCTTTAAAAAAAAGACCGTGATCCCGCCTAGCTCCTGGACAAAAAAGATAAAGGCCCTGCCCAAAGATGCCGGAAAACTGCTATTTAGGTTTGGGGTATCCATTGGCCTTTTTTAGGAAGCCTTTCAAGAAAAAGCCTATAAGGAGAGTTTTTTTCGCGGAAAAACTTAAGTTGCCGCAAAAAGCCTTGTCCCGCCAAAAAGCCGGGGCAAAACCTTAAAGGTGGTGCCTTGTACTTTTTATCCTGCAAAGAGGTTTCTGTCAATGGCGGACAACAGGCCTGTGCACTCCAACAACCCTGCTGCACTCTCCCGCGATTCTTGCAGTATGAAAAAAATTCAGTTTTTTGAAAGGGTTGACAAATTTTCGGCCCCAAGGCCCTGTTCCGGGTAATTTTTTTCATCTGCCCTTAATTTGCCATATTTTAAATATTACGGCTTGACACAAGAGCCTTTTTCTACTATGAGAATTTTTTTACCGTCATGCTGCGCCAAATGCAAAAGCCAGGCGGAAATAAAGGCACAAAAAGCCTGCCCGGCAAAGATTTTCAATGCGCGGCTGGAATTGCACAAGCATCTTTTTAAATAAACGAATTTTCG
>JASEHB010000142.1 GCA_030018745.1 Desulfatibacillaceae bacterium
GGATTGGAAAGGGCTTGGCCCGAATAAGCAAAAAAGGCAATTTCCTTGTTTGATATTCTGCCGGGTTTTGTATATGCTTTCTGTATATGTTGCGTTTGCGGCCATTAAGGGCAAGGGTTTGTGGGGGCAGGTGCAGTTCAGAAGCCTTTTCTCGTTACTTTTTTGAGTTCTTTTTTGGACCTTACCGGGCATTCCTTAAAAAGCCTGCCTTCAGACAGCCAGACAGGGCTTTTTCAGGGAAACTTAACCGGGGCCTGAAATGAGCACTCCGTAACTTAAAGCTTTTATTTTATGGCCATGGAACTGCGACAGCAACTGAAGATGACCCAGCAACTGGTGATGACCCCCCAGTTGCAGATGGCCATTAAGCTGTTGCAGCTTTCGCACCTGGAGCTTTTGGATGCCATTCAGGAGGAGATGGAGCAGAACTCCGCTCTTGAAGAGGGTGATGAGCCTGACGATGGGTCTGCCCAAGAGCCTTTAAGGGCCGATGAAGCCCTGGCCGGAGAGGCCGCAGCGCCCGAAGAAGGGGTTGTTGCCCAGGAAAAGGCAAACGAGGAGATTGACTGGTCCAATTACCTGGATGAGTACAACACCCCCCACCAGGGCGCTTCCAACCTTGAGACAGAGCAGCGGGAAACCCCCCAGTTTGAAAGCTTCATTGCAGGCCGCCAATCTTTATGCGATCATATACTCTGGCAGGTGATGCTTCGTTTTGCAGATACCGGCTCCCAGCGCGTGGGCGAAATGATAGCAGGGAATCTGAACAAGGACGGATACCTTGAGGCAGGCATTGATGAGCTGGCCCAAACCTGCGAAAAACCGCCCGAATTTGTGGAATCCGTGCTCAAGGTGATGCAGACATTTGATCCGGCAGGCGTTTGCGCCAGGAATCTTTCTGAATGCCTGCTTATCCAGGTTGAGCAGTTGGGGATTGACGACCCGGTGGTGAGGGCGATCATAACCGGGCACATGAAAAATCTTGAAAACAAGAACTACAAGGCCATTGCCAGAGACCTGAAGGTGCCGCAAGATACGGTCATTCTTGCGGTCAGGGTCATTATGGAGCTTGAGCCGCGCCCTGGCCGCGCCTTTTCCCAGGAGGAGCCTCGCTACATAAGCCCGGACATATTCGTACAAAAGGTGGGTGATGACTTTGAGATAATTTTAAATGATGACGGCCTGCCCAAGTTAAGGGTAAGCCGCTTTTACAAGGAGGCTCTTATCCGGGGCCGCAGGGAGATGAGCGAGGAGACCCGCAGCTATGTTCAGGGAAAGCTCAAAAGCGCGGCATGGCTCATACGCAGCATACATCAGCGCCAGCGCACCATCTACCGGGTCATGGAAAGCATCATCAAGTTCCAGCGGGAATTTTTCGAGTCGGGCCTTACCCACCTTAAACCAATGGTGCTGCGGGATGTGGCGGAAGACATCAATATGCACGAGTCCACCATAAGCCGCGTGACCACAAACAAATACGCCCATACGCCCCAAGGCATCTTTGAGCTTAAGTTCTTTTTCAACAGCTCCATAAACCGCGTTCACGGAGAGGCCATTGCATCTGCCTCGGTAAAAGACAAAATTGCAGGCATAATAAAGGCGGAAAATCCAAAAAAACCTTTCTCTGATGATAAAATTGCCGCCATGCTGGAAAAGGACAATATTCAGATTGCCCGGCGGACTGTGGCCAAATACAGGGAGCTGCTGGGTATTCTGCCAAGCAGCAAGAGAAAGCGCATTGCATGAGGTTCCGCGCCAAAAAGCGGCTTTGGCCCTCATAGGCAAGCCCGCACAAAGGCGCTTTTTAGTAAAACCCTTCGCGCAACAAGAGGAGGTCGATGTCCATGCATGTTTCCTTTACATTCAAGAACCTGGACCCGTCCCAATCCCTCAAATCCTACGCCCAGGAGAAGCTGGATCGTTTTGACCGGCTACTGGACAACCCTGCGGAGGCCGCGGTGGTTTTCACCGTGGAAAAGTTCCGTCACCTCGCGGAGGTCAACATCACCGGCGACCGCCTTAGCATCAACGGCAAGGAAGAAACCGGGGATATGTACTCTGCCATTGACATGGTTCTTGACAAACTGGAAAAGCAGATAAAAAAGTCTAAAGACAAAAGCAGGAAGCGGAGAATTTCAGGAAAGTCCCGCGACAGGCAGCGCCAGGAAGAAGCCTCCGTAACACTGGGGGCAAGCGATGATGCAGACGAGACAAAGGTTGTCGTCCAAACCATAGAATATAAGCCAATGGATGTGGACGAGGCCCTTTTGCAACTGGATCTTGTGGATGATGCGTTTATGGTTTTCACCAATGCCAGGACCGGCAGGATAAATGTCTTATACCGCCGCAGCGATGGCAACATTGGCCTTATAGAGCCTTCAACCTAGTACAAGGTTTTAAAAAAACCCATGAAAATTCTGGACAAGCTGCCCCAGACCGCCATTCTGTGCGATCTGGCGGCAAGAGACAAAAAAGCGGTTATCGAAGAGCTGGCCCTGCCGGTGGCCAAGGCCGCCGGCGTGGGCCATGAGGAGCTAGTGCGCGTACTCATGGAAAGGGAGCGCCTGGGCAGCACGGGCATTGGGGGGGGAATAGGCATACCTCACGGCAAAATGCACGGAATTGACGACCTCATCCTTGGGTTTGGCCTTTCCCGCCAGGGTGTGGAATTCGAGTCCATGGATGGCAAACCGGCCCATCTTTTCTTCCTTCTCGTAACACCCGAAGATTCTGCCGGGCTTCACCTTGCCATGCTGGCCAGAATCTCAAGGCTGCTTAAAAACGATGTGGTCAAGGACACCCTTCTTGATGCACCCAACAGGGAGAGTGTGGTTAAGATAATCAGCGAAGTGGATGAAGACTTCTGATTGTGCAAAAGCCAGCCATAATAATTGTGACGGGCTTGAGTGGCTCTGGAAAAAGCACGGCCCTGGCAGCCCTTGAGGATGCAGGTTTTTTCTGCGTTGACAACCTGCCTGTGGCGCTTCTGCCACAGCTTTTGAAGCTCCACGAGGGCAAGGACCTTGCCCCTTCCCGCTTTGCCTTTGGAATGGATTTAAGGGAAGAAGGCTTTTTGTCCCGGTACAACAAAATCTTTTCAAGGCTCAAAAAAAAGGGCTACGGCCTTGAGATGCTTTTTCTGGAGGCCAGTGACCAGGCCCTGCTGCGGAGATATTCCGAAACCAGGCGGCATCATCCCCTTACATCCGAAAAGGGGCTTTTGGACAGCATCCGAACCGAGAGGCAGCGCCTTGCTCCTGTGCGCAGGGCAGCCGATCAGGTGGTGGATACCTCTGCATACAACATTCATGAGCTAAAGGCCTCCATACGCGACATGGTATGCAAAAGCGCGCCCTTGCGCAAAATGGAGATAAATGTGCTGTCTTTTGGCTTCAAGTACGGCGCGCCCATGGATGCAGACCTTGTTATGGATGTAAGGTTTTTGCCAAACCCTCATTTTGTTCCGGAATTAAGGCCCCTAAACGGAGAAGATGAGTCTGTCCGCTGTTTTGTGATGGAGCGGGAGGAAACCCGGCAGTTTTTGACAAGGTTTCTGGATTTGCTGGATTACCTTATTCCCCGCTACGAGGCCGAGGGCAAGGCCTATCTGACAGTCGCCATTGGATGCACGGGCGGACAGCACCGCTCCGTGAGCGTGGCATGGAAAGTTTTTGAACACTTCAAGGGCCAGAATCGCGATGTTGCTCTCACCCACCGCGACATACGCCCTGGTACGCAGAAAGCCCCGGCGCCATGATTGGAATTGTTGTTGTCACACATCTTAACCTGGGACAGGCCCTTCTGGATGCAGCCGGCTTTGTCCAGGGCGCGCCCATTGAGGCTGCGGCAGCCGTTACCATTGACATTAAACAGCCTGCCGCTGCATTGCGCAAAAACATTGCAGAGGTAATCAGGCAGGTCAATGATGGAGACGGGGTTATTGTTCTTACGGATATGTTTGGCGGAACCCCGTCCAATTTAAGCTATTCCTTTCTGGAGGAAGGCCGCATAGAGGTGCTCTCCGGCGTCAATCTGCCTGTGCTCCTGCGGGCTGACGCCTTGAGAAAGGACAGGGATCTTCCATCCCTGGCAAGCGAGGTGGAAGCCTACGGCAAACAGAGTATCTGCCTTGCAAGCGGCATTCTAAAGGGCAGCAAAAAGAGCCAATAGGCAAAAAGGCCGCTTATGCAGCCGCGCCCCATGAAAAGCCAGGATCTGACGGCTGTGGCCCTGCTTGAAGCGGAGGCATTTTCCGATCCCTGGTCTTATAATATGCTGGCCCAGGAGCTTGTTTTTGACAGCTCATTTGGTTTTGTCATTGACAATGCGCCCGAAGGAGGCATAAGGGCTTTTGCGTTTTTCAGGGTTTTTGTAAGTGAGATGCACATTATGCGCATTGCCACAGGAAAGGCTTGGCGCAGAATGGGGCTGGCAGGCTGCCTGCTGGCAAGCTGCCTGGAAACTGCCAGGCAAAACAGCGCAAAAGAGGCCTTTCTGGAAGTAAGGGCGTCCAACGAGGCGGCAAGGCTCTTTTACCAGAAGCATGGTTTTGATATAGTGGGCATTCGCAAGGGATATTACCCTTCTTCGGGCGAGGCTGCTCTCATACTCAAAAAAAAGCTTGAGTAAGCCCTCCCTTTTGATAATGGCCCAAGCTGTTTGTGGCCGCCCAAGGCCGCCAAACAAAATTTAACGAGGAGGAAAGCATGAGCATCAAACTGGCAATCAACGGATTTGGCAGAATCGGCAGGCTTGTTTTCCGGGCGGCCTTTGCCAATCCTGATCTGGATGTGGTGGCCATAAACGATCTGATGGATGCAAAAACCATTGCCCACCTTTTAAAGTACGATTCCGTTCATGGCAAATTCGCCCCCTCGGTTGAAGCTGTGGACGGTGCAATTGTGGTGGGCGGCGAAAAGGTTGCCGTTTCTGCGGAAAAAGACCCGGCAAACCTGCCCTGGGGCAAGCTTTCTGTGGACATTGTTGCGGAGTGCACAGGCCTTTTCCGGGACAAGGAAAGCGCTGGCAAGCATCTGGCCGCAGGCGCCAAAAAGGTCATCATCTCGGCCCCGGCCAAAAATCCGGACACCACCATTGTCATGGGGGTCAACCATAAGGATTATCAGCCGGAAAAGCACCATATTGTATCCAACGCATCATGCACCACAAACTGCCTGGCCCCTGTGGCCAAGGTGCTGCTGGATAATTTCGGCATCCGCCACGGCCTTATGACAACCATCCACGCCTACACGGGCGACCAGCGGCTTTTGGATTTTCCCCACAAGGATCTTCGCCGGGCCAGGTCTGCTGCGCTTTCAATGATTCCAACCACAACGGGTGCTGCAAAGGCAGTCGCCCTGGTGCTTCCCCAACTGGAAGGCAAACTCAACGGCTTTGCAATCCGTGTACCCACACCCAATGTTTCCATTGTGGATCTCACTGTTGCCCTGGATAAAAAAGCCTCTGTTGAGGATGTGAACAAGGCGCTTAAAGAGGCTGCCAACGGAGAGCTTGAAGGCATTTTGGGCTACACGGAAGAACCCCTTGTTAGCGTGGATTTTGTGGGCATGAGCCTCTCATCCATGGTGGATGGCCCGCTCACCTACGCCATAGACGACATGATTAAGGTCTGCTCCTGGTACGATAACGAATGGGGCTATTCATGCCGCATGGCAGACCTTGCTGCTTTTATGGGCAGCGGAATGTAACACTTTTAAACCGGCCCGGTTTTGGCCGCAAAAAGACTTTTTGCTTTAAAAAAGGAGGCCATTTTGGCTGACAGACGCCCTCTTATCGCCGCCAACTGGAAGATGCACAAAACGCCTGATGAAGCATTTAGGGATGCAGCCTCCATAGTGGAGATGACCAAAAAGGCTTCGGAGACAGTGGATCTGCTGATAGCCCCTTCCTTTGTGTGCCTGGAAAGAACTGCAAAGGCGCTTTCCGGCTCAAGGGTCGCCCTGGGAGGCCAGAACATGCACTGGGAGGCCTATGGGGCCTTTACAGGCGAAGTTTCCGCCTCCATGCTCCTTGCCTGCGGCTGCGCCTTTGTCATTCTTGGCCATTCCGAGCGCCGCCAGTTTTTCGGCGAGACGGACAAGGGCGTAAACTTGAAAGCCTGCGCGGCTGTTGAAGCAGGGCTTGCCCCTGTAGTGTGCGTTGGAGAAAGCCTAAAAGAGCGGGAAACAGGAGAAACATTTAATGTGCTTGACAGACAGGTGCAAGAAGGTTTAAAGAATGTGCCTTTCAAGCCGGACCTGTTGCCCGTGCTGGCCTACGAGCCGGTATGGGCCATTGGCACCGGGCTTACGGCCACGCCGGAGCAGGCCCAGCAGGCCCATGAGCATATTCGCGCAGGGCTTGCAAAAATATGCGGAAAAAACCTTGCCAACAGCATCCGCATATTGTATGGGGGTTCCGTAAAACCGGCCAACATAGGCCAACTGATGCAAATGCCCGATATTGACGGGGCCTTGGTGGGTGGAGCAAGCCTTGAACCGCCAACCTTTGCAAGCCTGGCAAACTTCGGGCAATAAGGAAGTTTAAGCAATTATGGCAATTCTCATCATTTTGCTTCATGTTGTTGTCTGCAT
>JASEHB010000143.1 GCA_030018745.1 Desulfatibacillaceae bacterium
GCCTGATCAGCCTGATCGGCGGTTGCACCTACCAGGATCGGGTCGCCCCCCTCAACCTGCCGGATGCCAAAAATGGCGGCATCGTGGTTGCCCATTATGGAGGGAATGTCCTCCGAAAAAAGGAGCTTCAACACCCTGTCGGGATCCGCACCGTAACCAACGGAATCGCCAAGGCAAAAGCGCATATCCACAACCTGCTCGTCAATGTCTTTCAACACGGCTTCAAAAGCTTCAAGATTGCCGTGAATATCCGATAAAAAGGCGATTCTCACCCTAAAACACTCCTCCCTGCCCTATGCGGGGGAAACCTGCCCGGCTTCTGCCCGTTTTTTTGTGGCCCCTCGAACAGGATGCGTTTTAACCTTGACAAACAATGCCCTTTGGCGTAGGAAATTTTTTTTTGATAACCTGCGGGGAAAAGCCCCGCCCGTTAATGACCCTGTTTGATGCTCCCAGTAATCACCCTGGCGATGACCATCAAGTTTGCAGCCGACCTTAAAAAATTGTCGGCGTGGAGGACAAGGTTTTGGCGAATCACAAATCCGCTTTAAAAAGAAACAAGCAGACCATTGTGCGTCAGCAGCGCAACCGCTCCCAGCGCACCCGCATCAAAAATGTCATCAAGGCAGTGGATGAGCAAATTGCAGCCGGAAACGCCCAGGAGGCAGGCAATGCTCTGCTCGCGGCCCAGTCGGTTATAGACAAGGGCGCTGCTTCCGGCATCATTCACAAAAACAAGGCAGCCCGCAAGATTTCCCGCCTTGCCAAAAAAATCGCGGCTCTTTAACGCTGCCATATCCCTGTCTTTTTGCCGGGCCTCTCCCGAATTTTTTTTCGGCAGGCCCGGCTTTCTTTGTAAGGCCGGGGTTCAAAAAGCATCAATCCTTGTTGCAATGCGGTCTCCCACGCTGCGGGCAAGCCTTTCGGAAAGGCGCATAAGGGCCTTTTGCCTTGCCGAGCGGGTCAGGCCCATATCCGTCTGGCTTACAACAAAATCCTCATACTGGGAAAGCCCTGTTTCCTGCCACACAACCCGTGCAGAAGAATCCAGCAGCCTTGCATCCACAATCAACCTCACCCGCCGTGTAAAGGCATCGCCCCCTGTTCTGCGGGCCAGGCCTTCATCTTGGATGGCGCGCACAGTCGCCTCAAGAACAAACTCTGCATCATCCGGGCCTGCGGGCCTAAATCGCCGGGTGCGGACAAGCTCTTCCAGAAAGGCATCCGCCAGGCTCACGCCAAGGCCTGATTCCGCTGTCTGATTTTCCACAACCGGCACAAAAAGCGCCCGGCCCGGTGCATCATCCTGTATGCCCGAAACCGTGAAGGAATACCCGCAGCCCCCGGCAAAAAAAACCAGGGCCAAAATTGAAATGCACACTGCCAGCAGTCCTGTCACCTTACGGCCCACGGTTTTCCTCAATTTACAATGCTCACAAGTCTGCCCGGAACATAGATGACCTTTTCCGGAGAACCGCTGTTTAGAAATTTTATCACATTTTCATCAGCCAGGGCAGCCTTTTTGATGTCCTCTTCTGCAATATCCACATCCACAGTGAGCCGTGCGCGGAGCTTGCCGTCCACCTGAACGACAATGGTCATTTCATCAACCTCTAAAGCCGCCTCATCATGCTCCGGCCAGGGGACATCCAGAATGCTTGGCGGATAACCCATTGCCTCCCAAATCTCCTCGCAGAAATGGGGAACTATGGGCGAGAGCAAAAGCACGGCAGCCTCAACGGCCCCGCGCATGACTTGATCCCTGTTGGGATCATCACCGCCCTTTTCAACAAGCTCGTAGGCAGTGTTCACAAGCTCCATTACCGCGGCAATGGCTGTGTTGAAATGGAAGCGCTGCTCAATATCGGCTGTAACCTTTTTAATGGTGGCGTGGGTCTTCACAAAAAGGGGCCGAAGGCTTTTGGGCAGATCCTTTTTTTTGCCGGCATAAGGCCTGGCTCCTGCAATAAGCTCTTTCTGGCCTGCGGCAAGACGCCACACCCTGCCCAAAAAGCGGGATGCGCCGTCCACCCCCTGCTCGCTCCAGTCCAAATCCTTTTCCGGGGGAGATGCAAAAAGGCAAAACAACCGCACGGTGTCGGCCCCATAGCGCTCAAGCAGAACTCCCGGGTCCACGACATTTCTTTTGGACTTGCTCATTTTTTCCACGCGGCCCACCACAATTGGGCTGCTGCATTTTTTGCAGGTGCGGGCCTCACCCATACCCAAAACATCTTCAGGAAAAAGGTAGCCGTGGGTGGGGCAGCTTGTGGTCTCCTTGCACACCATGCCTTGGGTGAGCAGCCGGGTGAAAGGCTCCTTGTAGTCAACAAGGCCAAACTCGTGAAGAACGCGGGTGAAATAGCGCGAGTACAAAAGGTGCAAAATGGCGTGCTCAACTCCGCCGATGTACTGGTCAACAGGCATCCAGTAGTCAACATCAGCCTTGTTGAACATTCCCGTATTGCAGCGGGGGCTGCAATAGCGCTCAAAGTACCAGGAGGATTCCACAAAGGTATCCATTGTGTCGGTTTCGCGCCGGGCAGGCTTGCCGCACTTGGGGCAGAGCGCATCTACAAAGCCGGGCAGGCTGCCCAAGGGGGACTGGCCGCCCGGCAGCAGAGAGGCATCTTCAGGCAGAACCACCGGAAGCTCGGATTCGGGCACACCCACAACACCGCAGCTTTCGCAATGAATAACAGGTATGGGCGCACCCCAGTAGCGCTGCCGGGAAATTCCCCAGTCCCGCAGGCGGAAGTTGACTGTTTTTTCGCCAAGGCCCTTTTCCTGCAAAAATTGGGGTATCGCTGTTTTGGCCTTTTGGTTTTCCATGCCGTCAAACTGGCCGGAGTTTGCCAAAAAACCCTCTCCGGTATAGGCCTCTGCCATGGTAGCGCCGTCAAGGGTAAGGCCTTCCGGGTGTATCACCGCAATTATGGGCAGCCCGTATTTTCGTGCAAAGTCAAAATCCCGCTGGTCATGGGCCGGAACGCTCATCACCGCGCCGGTTCCGTAATCCATGAGCGCAAAGTTTGCCGTGTAAACAGGAATCTGCTTCTGATTAAGGGGGTTTATGCAATAGGCGCCCACAAAGAGGCCCTCTTTTTCGTAAGATTCGCTGCTGCGCCTGATTTTGTCGGCCTTTTTCATGCGCTCGGCAAACTCGCTCACCGCCTCCTGCTGGGCAGTGCCGGCGCTCAAGCGGGGAACCAGGGGGTGCTCCGGAGCAAGAACCATGAAGGTGGCCCCGGCCAGGGTATCGGGCCGGGTGGTGAAAACCGTAATGAGATCATCTGAACCTTCAATGGGAAAGCGCAACAGGGCGCCTTCGCTGCGGCCAATCCAGTTGGCCTGCATGGTAACAACCTTTTCGGGCCAGCCGGGCAGCTTGGCGCAATAATCAAGAAGGTCCTGGGCATGGTCGCTTATGCGGAAAAACCACTGCTTGAGCTTTTTGGGAGTAACATCTTTTCCGCAGCGCCAGCAGGCCCCCTGCTCCACCTGCTCGTTGGCAAGAACCGTCTGGCAGGTCTGGCACCAGTTGACATCCGCTTCCTTGCGGTAAGCCATGCCCTTTTCAAGCATCTTCAAAAAAAGCCACTGCTCCCACTTGTAATATTCGGGCCTGCATGTGGCTATCTCCCTGTCCCAGTCATACGAAAAGCCCATGGATTTGAGCTGCTTTTTCATAAAAGCAATGTTCTCATAGGTCCATTTGGCCGGGTGGGTGTTGTTGGCAATTGCCGCATTTTCCGCAGGCATTCCAAAGGCGTCCCAGCCCATGGGATGCAGCACATTGAATCCGCGCATCCTTTTGTATCTGGCCACCACATCGCCTATGGTATAATTTCTTACATGGCCCATGTGGATTTTGCCCGAAGGGTATGGAAACATCTCCATAAGGTAATACTTGGGCTTTTTTGCGTCGTTTTCCACCTTGAAAAGCCCGGCAGCCTCCCAACGGGCCTGCCATTTGGCCTCCACCTGCCCGGGTTCGTAATGCTTTTCCATATAGCTTGCAGTTCCTGTGCAAAGAGGGTAATGTGGTTAAGTTTGTTTCAGGGCAGCCCGCAGGCTACACCCGCAGGCTCACCATAGAGGCCTTTTGTGCCATAATCCCTGTTAAAACACAAGAAGCCTTAATTTTTAAGCTTTAAATAACAGCGGGAAGCCTGCTTGTGCAAACCGCTGATAAAATACAAACGGTCAATTGAAAAGAAGTCCTTGAAAAAACATTTTTTTGCGCAAAGCGCCCTGCTTGTTTAGGCGTTTTCACCTTTTTGGGTGAGCTTGCGGAAAAACCTTGAAATCCTTTTCGCGGCCATACCGGCATAAAATGCCGGAAAATTTCCGCCGCCCGCCATGCGTTCCGCTTGAGCATCAAGGCTTTCCGTCCGCTCTTTAACATCTTGTTACAGTAAGGAACACCATGTCATCACAAATTTTGGTAAATGCGGTGGACCCGGAGGAATGCCGGATAGCCATCGTAAAAGACAAAAACCTGGAAGGTTTTCACATTGAAACTGCTGCCAGGGAGATTATCCGGGGCAACATTTACAAGGGTGTGATAACCCGCGTTGAGCAAAGCCTCCAGGCTGTTTTTGTGGATTTTGGGGCGGATCGTCACGGATTTTTGCAGAAGCAGGAAATCCACAGCGACTATTTTCAGGACACCCCTGACGGCAAGGCAGAGTTCAAAAGGCTCCTTAAGCCCGGCCAGGAAGTCATGGTGCAGGTCTTGAAAGACCCCATAGACAAAAAAGGGGCCATGCTCTCCACCTATATTTCCCTGCCTGGCCGCTATGTTGTCCTCATGCCCGGCTCGCCCAGCCGGGGGGTTTCCCGCAAAATAGAGGACGAGGAGGACCGGCAGCAGCTCAAAACCATTGTGGAGGAGGCCAAGCTCCCAGAAGGCTTTGGGCTTATCGTCCGAACTGCTGCCAAAAGCAGGGGCAAAACCGTAATAATAAAGGATATCAACAATCTTCTGCGCCTCTGGAAAACAATCAACGCCAAAGGCATAAGCGAAGGGACGCCCTCTCTTCTCTACAAGGACCAGAGCCTTGCCATACGCGCCCTGCGGGACTACTACACGCCGGAAATAACCCAGGTCATTGTTGATGACCCTGCTGTTTACAATGAAGTCAAAGACTTCATGAAGATAATATCGCCCCGCCGCGAAAAACTGGTCCGCCTGCACAAGGATGACCAGCCCCTGTTTTCCAAATACGGTGTTGAAAGCCAGATAGACTCCATCTTCAAGAGCCGCGTCAATCTTAAATCCGGCGGCACCATTGTAATAAGCCCCACCGAGGCCCTGGTGGCGGTTGATGTGAACTCCGGCAAGTCCACAAAGGAATCCAATGTTGAAAAAACCGCATGGCAGACCAACCTGGAGGCAGCCGAGGAAATAGCAAGGCAGTTGCGGCTGCGGGACTTGGGCGGGCTTATTGTTCTGGATTTTATTGATATGCGCGACCGAAAGCATTGCGCGGAAGTTGAAAAGGCCCTGCGCCAGCATCTCAAGGTTGACAAAGCCAGAACCAAGGTGGGCAAAATCTCGGCCTTCGGGCTGCTGGAAATGAGCCGACAAAGGCTTCGGCCCTCCATTGATTACGGCTCTTACACCCAATGCCCCCATTGCCATGGAAAGGGGCTTATCCCATCTGCCGAAACCATGGCCCTTTCCTTTTTGCGGAAACTGCGCATAGAAACCATGAAGGACGGAGTTTGCGCGGTCACTGGAACCGTCCCGGAATCCGCCGCCGACTACTTGCAGAACAAGAAGCGCCGGGAAATTGCAGAGCTGGAAAAACGCCGCAGCGTCAACATAACCATAAGGGGGGATTCCATGCTCAAACCCGGGGAAAGCAAAATACTCACGGAAAATAGCTCTTGACGGGGCTTTGATATTTCTCTAATAAACTGCGACCTGGAAACTGTCCTGCGATTGCCCTTAAGCCTTTTGCATACCCCATACAGGCATCCGGCAAATTTAAAGCACCATATATGGAAGTCCGGTTTGTGGGTACAAGTGCAGCGCAGAGGAGATGACCCTGCCGTCAGGCTGAAGCAAAACCGCTCGCCGATAAAGGCAAAACGGTTGTCCGCTTCAGGCTCCGGTCGGCGCCACCTTTAGCAAGAATAGGTTTGCCATGAGCTGGGAAGCATTTTTTGACATCCTTTTGAAAATCCTCACATCACAGACCGGCATTTTTCATCTGCACTGGAAACTTGGGGTCATGTGGGCCATCGGCCTTTTCTTCATTTACCTGGCTGTTGCCAAAAAGTATGAACCCCTGCTGCTTCTGCCCATAGGCTTTGGCATTCTGGCGGTCAATTTCCCGCTGGTGCCCCTCATGGGCTTTGATGCAGACGGCAAGCGCCACCTTTTTGAAATTTTTTACCATTACGGCATTGAATGGGAGGTCATTCCCTGCGTCATCTTTCTTGGCCTTGGAGCCATGACCGATTTCAGCCCGCTCATTGCCAACCCCAAAACCATGATAATAGGCGCAGGGGCGCAGCTTGGGGTGTTTGTGACCTTTATCGGGGTTCTGTTTTTCGGCCTCGCGCAGGGTGAAGCC
>JASEHB010000144.1 GCA_030018745.1 Desulfatibacillaceae bacterium
GGTAGTTGGCAGTAGGTAGTTGGCAGTTGGTAGTTGGCAGTAGGTAGTTGGCAGTATGATATAGACTAATAATATATAACCTGCAACCTGAAACATTAAACGCTAATGGAGAGATAAATGAAAAAGTTGACACATACCGACG
Organism: Desulfatibacillaceae bacterium; assembly: GCA_030018745.1. Lineage (GTDB taxonomy): Bacteria > Desulfobacterota > Desulfobacteria > Desulfobacterales > Desulfatibacillaceae > JAGVAW01. Next base: position 143 of record JASEHB010000144.1, read on the forward strand.
AAAAAGGTAAAGCGAACATGGTTGATGTAGGACATAAACCTAATCAGTTGCGTATTGCAAAAGCTAAGGGGAGTATTAAACTCTCTAAAGAAACTATACTGCTTATTAAAGAAAATAAAATGAAAAAGAAAACAATTTTTTTCCGTAGAGAGCCATCCCCATGGAGGAAAAGCGTTTCCGCATTGTTTTTTCAGGCGAGTTTTTACCGGGAAGAGACCCTGCCCTGGTGCGCCGGAAGCTTGTTGAGGAGCAGGGCCTTTCTCCTGAAAAGGCAAATCTGATTTTTTCCGGCAAAAAGGTGGTGCTAAAGGAGAATGCAGACCGCGACAGCGCCATGCAGATAAAAAACGCCTTTCTTGCAGCAGGCGCACTTTGCAGGGTGGAGGCAATGGGGCAGGATTTGCCCCCAAAACCCCGGAAGGATGCACCCCAGGATGGCCCACCCCAGGAGAAGGCCGCACCCCGGCAGCAGGCTGCGCCCCAAAAGCAGGCTGCCTTGCCCCAGGAAGATGACTCCACAACTGACAGCCCGCCTGACCAGGAGGATGAACAGGCGCCCATGCCCCGCCCGGCCTTTGGCATATCGGCAAGATCCGCCCTCGACTTTGCAATAAAAGCCATACAGGGCCAGGGCAGCGGGCAAAGAAGCCCGGAGGAGGAAGAAGACTTTCGCCTGTTCCAGGCCATGATAACCGGCGCGCTTGTCACCGGGCTTATCACCCTGATTGTTGTTGGCAAATGGGCCGCCCCCCAGGTGGCGCTTCTTCTTGGCCTTTCTCTGGCCCAGACCCTTACAAGCATGGCAATCTTTCTTGCCATTGTTTTTTGCGGAGTGCGCTTTGGGTGGAAGGCGCTTGTTGCCGCAGCGGTTATCGGGGCGTTTCTGGTGCAGATTATCACGGCAAACAGGCTTTCCCTGCCGGGGCTTACGGTTGTGATGGCGGTTTTTCCCGGAATTTTGCTTGTGTGCACAATTGCCGGGGCCTTGCCCGGAGCAGCAGCAGGCTTTCTTATGTGGGAGGCAGGGCAAAAAAAACCGGAAGACCCAAAAGACCCGGAAAACAAGGATGAGCCATGACAGAGCAAAAACCCTGCCCTGAATGCCGCCCGGCTTTGGGGCAGGTTATTTTCGGCGCGTGGCAGGCAGGCGGCAAAAACTGGGGGGGCAGCATTGATGACACCCTTGCCCTTGCCGCAATGCGAGCTGCCCTTGATGCAGGCATAAATGCCATTGACACAGCCCCGGACTACGGAAACGGCCATTCCGAGCGCCTTGTGGCCCAGGCTGTGAGGGGCAGGAGAGACAAGACGATTCTCCTTACCAAGATTCCCCCAAACCGGCTTCATTTTGATGCGGTGCTGCAATCCTGCGAAAAAAGCCTTGAAAACCTTCAAACAGACTGGATTGACGCATATTTCATCCACTGGCCAAGCGGCTCGTTCGGGATGAAGCCCGTTAGTCCGGGCCACACAATGGATGCCATAAACAGGCTCAAAGACCAGGGCAAAATCCGCTTCGCAGGAATATGCAATGCCTGGCCGGAGACCATTGAATCTTATTCAAAACACGGCTCCATGGATTTCTGTCAGGCCCCCTATTCCCTTTTCTGGCCCCATGCAAAAAACAGCGGCCTTGTGGAATACTGCCACCAGCGCAAAATCCGCTTTCTTGCCTACTCTCCCCTGGCCCAGGGCATTCTTGCCGGGCGCTTTGGCCAGAATTGCGTTTTTGAGGCGGGCGACCACCGCAGCCGCAACCGGCTGTTTTTGCCGCAAACCTTCCCTGCCGTGCTTGAGGCGCTAAAAAAGCTTGAGATTTTCGCCAAAGAAAAAAATATCTCCCCTGCCCAACTGGCCCTTGCCTTTGTGCTTTGCTCTGCACCCGGAGTTTGTGCAATAGCCGGGGCAAGAACCCCCCTCCAGGCAAAGGAAAACGCCCTGGCCAGGGCAGTCTGCCTTGAGGCGGAAGAAATCTCCACACTTTTGTCCATAGCAGAGCCGGTTGTTGAGACGCTGGAGGATGGATGGCTGCCATGGAATCCTCCATAAGGGCGGCCCCAGGCGGGCGTCTGCGGAATGAGAGGGCCTTATTGTTGGGCTACGCAAATCCGGAACAAGGCCAAACCCACCCGGAAATGTCACAAGCCGGATTTGCTAGCCCAACCTACGAATCTTTGCTCACAATTTCGGGTATGCCTGGATACCCGCCTGCGCGGGTATGACGGCCTGGGAAGCTGGTCCAAGGGGTGTGTTTCCTCTTTTCAACCAACGGCGTACAGGGCGGCACCAGAAATTGTTGGGTGAACCAAAGCGCGTTAAAGCAAGCCGGATTGTTGGGTGAACCAAAGCGCTACGCGCAAGAACCACCCAACCTACTTTTTGTATGTGACCGAAATTGCGATGCGAAGCGCAACGCAGCTATCGTTTTCCTGGGAGCGCCCCTCATTTATTTTGGCAGCATTCTATAAAGGCAGGGAGAAAGTTTTCCAGGCGCTCCACAATGCCAAAGTCGGCCCTGGAAAAGATGGGGGCGCGGCCATCGCAGTTTACGGCCACAACGCAGCGTGCGCCGCTTATGGCTGCAAGGTGCTGAAAGGCACCGGAAATGCCGCAGGCCAGATAAAGGGCCGGGCTTACTGTGCGGCCCGTAACCCCCACCTGGGCTGCAACGGGCAGCCAGCCAGCATCGCACACGGGCCGGGAGCCTGCCACTGCGCTGCGGCCAAAAAGGGCTGCTGTGGCAAAGATGACTTCCATGTTTTCCGGGCCGCCCACGCCACGGCCTGCGGCAACAATCACACGGGCGGTATCCAGGGCGGATTCCGCTGTGTCCGGGGCCAGGCGCTCCATAACTCTTACCCTGTTGGGGGGCAAAGCCGCCTCAATTTGCTGCACCCTGCCCAAAAAACCCTTGCCCTGCTGGCCCTGCTCCTTTTTTGCAAATGCGCCGGGCGAAACGCAAATCACCCAGGGCTTTTTTTGCAAGGCAACCCTGGCGCAATAGGCCCCCCCAGCCATCAGGCGGGAGAAAACCGGCCCCTTTTCCGTGTCTTCAAAGCCATCCACCCCGGTTATGCAGGCTGCATTCAGGTTGGCGGCAAGGCCGGGGGCAACCTCCATAAAAAAGGATGACCAGCCGCAGATAACAAATTCCGGGGCAAGATTTTGGCAAAGGCAGGTGAGCGCATGAAGCCAGTCATCCCCGATTTTCTCCAAAAGCCTCTCACCCGAAAGGGCGATAATATCAATGCCTGCAACATCCCCAAAAGGCTCCAAAAGGGTTATTGCCTGTTTTTCATCTGCGCCGCAAACCACAAACGCCACCTGCTCCTTTGGGCAAAGCAGCCGGGCAAGGGCAAGGGCGTCTTTTGCAACAGGGCTGACTTGGCCCTGAAAAATATCGGCCACCACAAGGGCGCGCAGATTTTTCACAGCAGCCCCCTTTCCCGGCACAGGTCAAAAAGGCCTTGGGCCTTCTGCAAAAGGCTGCCCTCAAAAAAATGGGCGCTGGCCAAAACCACCGGCTCCTTGATTTCCAATACCGTTTCAGCCTTGTCGCAGCGGGGCTCTATCATGGAGAATTCAATTTTCTGTCTGCCTGCCCTCAACATATTGGTAAGGGTGGGGTAGCGGGGCGTGAGCTTTGAGCTTTGCACGGTCACAAGGGCCGGGGCGTTTGCTTCAAGGCGGCAAAGATGCCCGCCCTCGCCTTCCTGGAGGATGTTGAAAACCTTTTGGCCCTCCTTTGTGCCTGCAAAATCCACAGTGCAGTCCAGAGCGCAGCCGATGCAGGGTATTTTGAGCAGCGCGGCAAGCATGGGGCCTACACAGCCTGCCTGATCATCCTGCGCCCAGACCCCTGCCAGAACAAGATCAAACCCGCCCTGGCCTGCATATTCTGCAAGGGCTGCGGCGATCTGCCCGTGGCTGGCGGACGCATCCTGCGCGGTTATGCCGTGCCACGCCCCATCACAGCCCATTGCAAGCGCCCTGCGGCACACGGCCTCCGCCCGGTCAGGCCCAACAGTGGCCGCCTGCACAAAGGTTTGGGGAAAGGCATCCTTCATGCGCAGGGCAAGCTCCAGGGCAAAGGCATCGTAGCTGTTGAGCAGATAACGCCCCCCGGCGCTGGCAAGGCCGCCTTCGGCCAAATCCGGCTCAAGGGGGCAATCCGGGTCAGGCACCTGCTTTATGCAGACAAGTATTCTCAAGGCAGGCCCTTCACGCTTTTTGGGAACTCAAGTTTTCCAGCCACTGGCAGAGTTCTTCAATGGCCGGGGGGTATTCCGTCAGGGCCTTGCCCTCAAGGGAGGCCTCAAAAAGGCTGTCAAGCTGGGGAATTCGGCAGATAAGCGGCATTCCCTCAAGGTGCTTTTCCATTATCTTTTCCGCAGCAGGCGAGGTTTTGTTGAGGACAAACCCAACGGCAATGCCAGCCTTTTTGGCCATCTGCGCCATTTTAAAGGCCAGGGCCGCAGATTCCACAGTGGGGTCAAGCACTCCCACAGCAACATCGCTGCTGGCCTCAACCCCCCTGCCAAAATGCTCCACCCCTGCTTCGGTATCAACCACCACCCGCTGGTTTTTATCCAGAACAAGGTTTTCCAAAAGCTTTTTTGTGAGCACGCCCACCATGCAGGCGCAGCCCTCGCCAAAGTCGCGGATTTTGCCCATTGCCAGAAAGCTTATGCCATCTGCCTTATCAAGGCAGGAGGCAGGCAGGGAGCTAAAAGTTACAGGCCCGGAGAAAAGCGGCACAGGGTTTAGGGAAGATGCGGTTTTGAGCTTTTCCCTTACCCCAGGCTTGCCGCCGAAATGCTCAAGAAGCTCCTTTGGAGGGCTTACCCCCAACAGCCGCGCCAGGCCGTAATTGGATTCATCGGCATCCACCACAAGAACCTCGCGGCCCTTTGCTTTGAGTGCTTTTGCCAGCAGAACGCTCACCGTGCTCTTGCCGCTTCCGCCCTTGCCGCATATCATTATCTTCATTTAATAAACCGCCTTGTTTGGGTTGCTTTTGCAATGCGCGCCGCAAATCTTTGCCCAAAGTTTAAGCAGTTTTCGCCTGCCTTGTAAAGGCGGGCAGGCAACAGGGGCTTTATAACTTTGCCTTTTCAAACGCCTTCCCTTGACTGCCTGCATCCAAAAAGCGATATAAGGAAAAGGAGCTTTTATAAGCAAAGGCCGGATAACAATTCTTAAGGCATATTCTTTTTTTTAACGGCAGAGGCAGCCCCATGCCAAGCGCGCTTGTTGTTTATGATTCAAAAACCGGCTCAACCGCGTTGATGGCGGCAATTGCAGCCAGAGCACTTGAGGAAAAGGGCTGGGCAGTTGTTGTTGACACCGCAGACAAAGCCCCGGAAATTGAAGGCCATGACCTGGTGCTTATAGGCGGGCCTCTGCGCCTTGGCAAGCCATCAAAGAAATTGGCCGGGTTTGTGAATGCCAACAGGGAATATCTGGAAAAAACGGCCTGCGCCTTTTTTTTGAGCGGCGTAAGCCTTGGCATTGTAAAAAAGGAGAGCCTGCCGGAAATTGACATCTATATTGATCCGGGCTTTGAACCCATTGTTTACGACTGGCATTTTGCAAACCTCATGGAATACACCCACACTGTACAGTATTACCTGAAGCACCTTTACAAACACATTGGCAGCATAAAACCCCTTGGCGTGGGCTTTTTCCGCGGGAAGATGGACTTTGCAGAACTGCCCTTAAAAGAAAAGCTCATCACCTATTTTATTATGATTTTCATAAAGGACTTTGAGGAAAAGGATTACACCAGCCCCAAAGCCGTTGCAGACTGGGCCTGCCGCATGGCCCAAAAAGCAGAAGATCGCGCATGACCGACCAGCGTCAACACATGAAGGATGAACTTTTTGCAAAAAAACCTGCCCGTATCAAAATAAATTGAAATGCCATGCCTTTTGATGTAAAATTGAAATACAAATCAGGCGGATGGGGAAAAATCAAAAATTTCGCACACCAAACCAGCCCTATATACAATTTGGCTTGTTAACCTGCAAAACAAAGGAAAATAAAATGAAAAAGCTTTCTTTTGTCAAAAGCGCCGCCATTTTACTGGCTGTGCTTTTTCTCCTGCTTTCCGGCGGCCAGGCCTTTGCCCGCGAAAGCCTTAAGGTCGCCACCCTTGCCCCCAGGGGCCTTGGCTGGGCGGCCTCGTGGGAAAAGCTTGTGGCGCCCTGGATAGCCCAGGCCACGGACAACCAGTATGTGTTCAGGGTGTACTGGGGCGGCAGCATGGGCAATGATGATGAATACATCATGAAAATGCGCATAGGCCAGCTTCAGGGCGCAGGCTGCACGGGCGTGGGCGCAGCCCTGGCAAGCCCGGAGTTCTCGGTTTTAAGCCTTCCCTTTCTTTTCAACAATTATGATGAGGTGGACTACCTCCGCACCATAATG
>JASEHB010000145.1:0-1917 GCA_030018745.1 Desulfatibacillaceae bacterium
GGTTGGGTGGTTCTTGCGCGCAGCGCTTTGGTTCACCCAACAATTTGGCTGCTCTATCCCAACAAATCCACGCCCCGGACGGTAAGAATCGTAGGTTGGGCTAGCAAATCCGGCACAAAGGGAGGCAGGAAAATTTTGACCTTTTCCCGGATTTGCGTAGCCCAACAAAACCACGGTCCGGATGGCAAGGATGATAATCGGAAAACAACCCTTTTGTTGGGCTACAAAAATCCGGAAACAGGCTTTTGCTTTCCAACAGCCTAAATTTGCCGGATTTTCTAGCCCAACCTACGAGCTTTGCTCCGAGCGTAGGTTGGGAAGAATCGTAGGTTGGGTGGTTCTTGCGCGCAGCGCTTTGGTTCACCCAACAATTTGGCTTAAAGCGCAAGGTTCACCCAACAATTTGGCTTAAAGCGCAAGGTTCACCCGACAATTTGGCTTGTGGAGGGGCCGCCTCCTGACACGCTTTCATGCGGTGGGTATGCTTTTTTACCCAAGCCTTTCCATGCGGTAGCGGAAGGTCGTGTACTTTATCCCCAGCAGCCTTGCAGCATCGGCCTGGTTGCCACTGGCCATTTCCAGGGCCTTTTTTATGTAAGCCGCTTCAATTTCCGCAAGCTTTGCAACCATATCCAGGCCGGAAGAAGGAATTTCCAGGCCCTTTGAATTGGAGTGAAGGGCAGGCCCGGCCTCGAACAGGGGCAAAAGCCCGGAAAGCTCAAGAACAGGGCCGGATTCAATGAGAACGGCCCTTTCTATGATATTTCTCAATTCGCGGATATTGCCTTTCCAGTCCCTTTCCATAAGGTTTTTTTGGGCTTTTGGAGAAATGCCACTGAAGTTTTTGTTGAATTTGCCGGAAAACTCCGCCAGAAACTTTTTTGCAATGGGTACAATGTCCGAGCGGCGCTGGTTCAAGGAAGGGGCTGTAACGGTTATCACGCCTATGCGGTAGTAAAGGTCTTCGCGGAAAAGCCCCTTTTTTATCATGGAGGGCAAATCCTTATTGGTTGCAGAAACAATGCGGGTTTTCACCCTCATCTTTTTGGAGCTTCCCACCCTGTAAAACTCGCCTGAATCCAGAAAACGCAAAAGCTTGGTCTGGGCGTCAAGATTCATGTCGCCTATTTCATCCAGAAACAGGGTGCCGTCTGCGGCCTCCTCGATGAAACCTTTTTTGCCGGTTCCAGCAGCGCCGGAAAAGGCCCCTTTCACATAGCCAAACAGCTCGCTTTCAACAAGCTCGCTTGGAATTGCAGCGCAGTTCACCTCCACCAGCGGGCCTTTGAAGTTGGGGCTGTGAAAATGGATGGCCCTGGCAATAAGCTCCTTGCCGGTTCCGGTTTCGCCCCTTATGAGTATTGGCGTGTCCGGGCTTTTGGCCACAGCCTTCACCAGATCCATGACCTCGCAGATGGCATCGCTCTCCCCCACAAAGAGGGGAAGGTTTTCTTCCAGCACCTGTTTTTGAAGGGCCTGGACTTCTCTTACAAGCCTTGCCTCGTCCAGGGCCTTTTCAATGGTAATTTCCAGAATGTCCATGCGCACAGGCTTGACAATGTAATCTGTTGCTCCGGCCTTCATGGCCTCCACCACGCTCTTTGCGTCATCGTGGGCGGTGAACATTATTGCCAGGACAGGCAGTTGCGCCTTTTTTATGCGCTTTAGCAAATCAAGGCCGCTCATGGCCGGCATGTTCAGATCCAGCAGCACAAGGTCCGGCGGATTGGCCTTGATTGCCATAAGGGCATCAGCAGGGTTGTAAAACACCTTCACATTAAATTTGCGCTCAAGGTATTTGCCTATGCCGTCAGCAAGAAGTGTCTCGTCATCCACAATATAAATGGAAGGCGCTTTTGCATTTTTTGAACCGGATAATTTTTCTGGCATGGCGTTAAAAAACCTTTCCGTAAAAAT
>JASEHB010000145.1:1927-6556 GCA_030018745.1 Desulfatibacillaceae bacterium
ACGGTTCAGCCCGGCTTTGGGGCGCAAAAAACCAACCGTCCAAATTGTGCCAAACTCTCAACCATCATGCACCGGGGACTGGCCCTAAAAACTGCAAGGCCTTTTCATCTACAAATTTTTGTAGCAAAGGCCATGCCAAAAATATGGTGCCCATGTGCTACATAAATCCTGCAAATTCAGCTTGAAACATATATGAATGGTAATGATTTTTATTTCAAGTTCAATGGGGGATTTTGCTTTTGCTGCAAGGCATTAAAAGCATATGCCGCAGATTTATGAGGGTGCACAGATTGTTGAGTGCAGTTTAAAGGGAAGATGCCTATGGCAAAAGGCTTGGATGGGCTGATTTTTCTGCTGCGAACAACGGAATCTGGCACAACGGGAATATGAAATTTGGCCTATGAGTCAGCCAGAATGGAGCGGATGCTGTCCAGGTCTTCCTGCATATCCACAAGACCCGCCGCAATGGCTTTTTCAAGAGGGCTGGGCACCATGCAGTCCTGGGGCCTGCGGGAGACAACAAAAAATTTCCCCCTGTCATTCTCAATTGTTTGCGCTGCCTCATCAATATCGGCCCCGGACAAAAGCCCAAGCACCACGCGCTCATTTGTTACGGCTGTTGCAGATTTGAGCGCCAGGGCAAGGGCCTCACCCGGCTCCTGTTGCTGCGAGGCATCTTCCTTCCAGATCAAGGAATCGTTTTCCCGCAGGAAAACCCCGGTCTGCTCGCTGGAGCCGATGTAACAGCATCCGGCCAAAAGGGGTGCGCCATCTGAAAGCGGAAAAACGGGCAGGGCGCTCTTTTCGTTGAGGAAGGTTGCCAGGCGGCGGCTGAATTCACTGGGCATGGCCTGAAAAAAGACCATGCAGGATTGGGCGGTTTGGGGCATGGATGACACAAGGCTTATCAACTCCCAGTGGCCTCCTGCTCCGGAGCAGACCAGGGAAATCTTTTTTGGAAGTATTTGAGCGGGTTGCTTTTGACTTGCAGGCCCGGCCGGAAGGCGGGTTCTTTTAAACCTTTCCAGCTTGGCCTGGGAGGCGGCAAACACCCGGCTTGCAATGGTTTGGCGCTGATCATCCATGTCCTTTGCCCTTTTGGGCTTGGCAAGGAAGTCCGCTGCCCCAAGCATGATGAAATCCATGATGTTGCGCCACCCGTCACTTGCAACATTGCTTATGATAACAACAGGGCATGGGTCCTTTATCATTATGTGCTTTAGGGCCGTGGACCCGCCCATGACAGGCATATTCACATCCAGGGTTATGCAGTCGGGCTTGTGGAGGGCCATCATGGTAAGTGCCTCCTCGCCGTTTCTGGCAACGGAAACCACCTCCATGCTGCTGTGGCTTTCAATTATTTCCGAAAGGGCGTTGCACATCACAAGGGAGTCATCCACCACCAGGATTTTCCGGACTGGAGGGGCCGATTTGTCCTCATCCTCATCCACAGCCACCTGATCTTTTTGTTCGGGCAGTTCTTCAAGCTGCTGTTTTTCATCCTCCTGGCGGGCAGCCTCCATAAGCAGGGAATGCCAGTTGGAGTGGATGCTTTTGGGCACGCCGTGAACCGGGGCAAGGGTTTCAAACTTTCCCTTGCCCCAGGACATGATCGAATAAAATGCCTGCTCTCCCTGGGTCGTATCTGTCCCCGCGTGAACAATTTCGCCTTTGTGTATGTGGATGAAGCCTGTTTCCTGGCCGTTGGTAACGCGGATGGAGGTGGACAGGGTGGCCATGCAGCACATCTGAATAAGGTCTGTAAGGACAATTCCGCTCAAGGTTCCGTCAAACCCGCCGCTTCTTCTCTGAAGAAACTCGCTTATGCAGCGCTGCAACTCGGTTATCCTGAAAGGCTTTTCAAGAAAAAGGTTGCAGCCGCTGGTCTGGGCCTCCTCGCGCACCCTTTCGGACCCATAACCTGTCATGAGCACCACATCCGTGTTGGGGTGCTTTTCGCGGATTTTTTTGAGCAGGGTCAGGCCCGACATTCCAGGCATCATCACATCGGAAATAACCAGCGACACGGCATGGCTGCTTAAGATTTCAAGGGCCTCATTGCCATCTTTGGCCACAAGGCACTGGTAGGATTCATTATGCTGGGAAAGCGCCTTGTGAAGCACATCCCGCATTGCATGGTCATCTTCCACCAGAAGCACTTTGATTTGGGTGTCTTGCATGATCTCTTCCGCTGGCCCAAAACCGTGAACCGGCCTGCTGCCTTGAAAGCAGTATTTTCTTCCGGTTGATTGTATGGCAGCCTGTTGGCCAAAAAAATCCGCCTTAAAAGTCCTGCTGCAAACCTTATGCAACCTTTATGCAAACTCTATGCAAAAAAAGCGCCAGAAAAGCTTTTTATGCCTTTTGGAGCTTTTTTCCTGTGGCCTGTTTTTTGCATCCAGCAAAAACACCATATATTTGAAACCCTTGCAAAAAGCCGGAAATAGGCGGTTGGCCGGCCTGCAGAAAATATTGAGGCGAACATGGACATTGTGCTTGTTGTGATGCAGAACCCGGCATTGAGAAGCCTGCTTGCAGAAAGCCTGCTGGATTACAGCAGGGAAATGAATGTGTTTGATGTTTCCAGCCGGGAGGAGGCCCTTGAATTCATGGACGCCAGGCGAATCCGCCTGCTGGTGGCGGACAGCGAGATTTCGGGCCTGGGGCTTGATGGCCTTTTACAGTGGGTGGCTCAAAACAGGCCTTCTTTGGAATGCCTTGTGATGTCTGAAAAAGCGCCTGCCAAAAACGAGCTTCCTGTTGCCGGGCATCTGCTGCATTTTCTGCAAAAGCCTTTTGAGCTTGATGTGCTTGGCAAAAAAATTCTGGCCATTTTAAAGGGCCAGGCGGCGGCTTTAACAGAGCCTGCCATTGCAGATGATTCCTCTGCCGTTAAAAAGGCTGTTGATGACCAAAGCCATCAGCCAGATTCCTGCATCCATGAGAGAATTCAGGAAAAAGCCCTGATTGTGGAGCCTGTGCCGCGCCTGGAAGACCGCCTGGCGCCTCACCTGGAAAGGTTGCGAACCCTTGATGGCTACAAAAGCTTTGTGCTGGTAAACTTTGCAGGCGAGGTTCTGGCCTGCGATTCCAGCGATGAAACCGCCACCCTTATTCAGGCTGCCTTCGGGCTTAACAATGTTTTACGGCTGGCATGCAGGGCAGGGCGGAAGGCAGGCCTTGGAGCAGTTGTTGAAACAGAGATTACCGGCAGCCTGGGCCGCGTTGTTATGGCCGCTGCCGATGAAAAGGCCCCTTTGCTTATTCACGGGCTTGCGCTTATGGATTCCGGGGGGGACAGCCATCTTGTCAGGCGTTACCTTGCTGCCATGCTTCTCGATGCATCCGGGCAACTGGCTTTATTAAAAAGGTAAGGCCCTTTGGGGGATTGGATGAACAAGGCAATTCGGCTGCTGATTGTGGATGACTCCAAGGTTTTCCGCAAAATCATCCACAAAATGCTGGAAGCGGCCCAAGACATAGAGATTGTGGGGGAGGCCGCGGACGGCAAGCAGGCTTTGGAGCTTGCCGGGTCCCTGTTGCCGGATGTTGTTCTGCTGGATGTGAACATGCCGGTGATGGACGGGCTTACAACCCTGAAGCACCTCATGGTACGGCGGCCAACACCCGTGCTCATGTTCAGCGCCTTCACAAAGGCAGGGGCAACGCTCACCTTCGAGGCCCTTCGCTTCGGGGCCGTGGATTTCATCCAGAAGCCTTCGGGCCTGTCCGAGCAAACAGCAGATGAGCAGTCGCAAACCCTTGTCCGCAAAATACGGCTTGCGGCCGCTGTCCGGGTGGGTGCGCTTCGCTACACCAGGCAGGTGGCTGGCAAGGACAAAAGCCTGAAGGCAGAGCTATCATCCCAAAACCATTATCTTTTTGGCCTTGTGGCCAGGGAGGGGGGCTATTCCTCCCTGCTTGGGCTTCTGCCACATCTTGACCAAAAGCTGGCAGCCGGATTTGTGGCATGGCTCTGGGAGCCGGCAGCCCATGTGGATGCCTTTGCATCGTACCTGGATCAATACAGCCGCATAAACATTATGCGGGTGCAGGATAACGCCGTGCTGTCGCCAGGAAGCTGCTGGATAGCTTCGGCAGATGAGCAGGTGGAGGTCAGGCTTCATTTTGGCCTTCCAAGGCTTTCTGTGGAAAAGGCGCCAAAAAACTTTTTGGCCGGGGATGTGCTTCTTCACTCTTTGGGCGCTGCCGGAGGGGTCCGCTCGGCAGGGATTGTGCTTTCCGGCAAGGGCCATGACGGGCTGGCAGGCAGCAGAAGGCTTGTACAGAACGGCGGAACCTGCATGATTCAATCGCCCGACAACTGCTTATGCCCGGAAATGGCCTCCAACATTGCAAACGCCTTTGAAGTGCACTGGGAAGGTGATGCCCAGCAACTGGCATCTCATATAAACCGGGCATTTTTTGTTTAACCCTGGGTTATTAGCAAATTATCCGGCTTTGGGGCGGCAGATACTTGCCCTATGAGCCTATTGCTTTTTTCCTGTTAACCCGCATAATTCATAAAAAATTTTATAGTTGAAGAATATATAAAATATTTTCAGATAAATAAGTACATTTTTGAGGCCTTGCTTAAAATACAGTCTGCTTTTGATGCAAAACCTGTTT
>JASEHB010000146.1 GCA_030018745.1 Desulfatibacillaceae bacterium
GGAAGATACGCCGAGGCAGAGCCCCTGTACAAGAGGGCGCTTGCCATAAAAGAGGCATAAAAAACCATGAACAGAAGAAAAATAATCAGCAAAATTCAGCGCAGAGCTTTTGAAGGCTTTTTCCAGGGCCTTGCCTTTGCAGCGGATTCTTCCAAGCGCCAGAAAAAGGCGCAAAAAATCTGCTCTGTAACAAACAATGCGCCCTATTGCCCGGATGCAAATCCCGCCCGGACTCTGGACATCTACCGCAGAATTGACAAGGACGGCCCCATGCCTGTCCTTATTTACATACACGGCGGCGGCTTCACCCTTTGCTCCAAGGAGACCCACCGGGCCATTGCAAGGGCCTATGCCTATTACGGCGGCTTTGTTGTCTTTAACATGGACTACCGGCTGGCCCCGCGCCACCCCTATCCTGCTGCCATTGAAGATGCCTGCCTGGCATATGAGTGGGTTGTTGCAAACGCGCCGCGCTTTGGCGGGGACTTATCCCGCATTGTTGTCGCCGGGGAATCCGCCGGTGGCAACCTTGCCCTGGCTTTGAGCGTGGCCGCCACCCACAAGCGGCCGGAACCCTTTGCGCAAAGGGCCTGGAATGCCGGCATTGCGCCCAAAGCCGCGCTGATTTTATGCGGACTTTTGCAGGTAAGCGATCCGGCCCGCTTTGCCCAAAAGCATCCGGGTCTAACCGAGCCTATGCTGTCTTGGAGTTTGCAGACAGTCGGCGATGTTTCCCGCGCCTATTTAGGCCGGGAATGCAACTCAAAAAGCGAAATGCCAAGCCTTGCAGACCCTCTTTTGATTATGGAATCAGATGCCCTGCCCGACCGGCCTTTCCCTTCCGTCTTTGCAATGGTTGGCACCCGCGACATCCTGCTGGATGATACAAAAAGGCTGGAGCAGGCCTTGATCATTAAGAATATGGATCATCTTGCGCGCTATTACCAGGGAGAGGGCCATGCCTTCCAGGCCATACCCTGGCGCAAACAGGCCATGCAATTCTGGCGGGACAACTTTGAATTTCTGGCCCAAAGGCTAAAGCAGGATTGACTACCCGGCCAGAAGAAAAGCGATGTATCCGGCATAGCAGGCAAGCAGAAATGCCCCTTCCCAGCGGTTTATGCGGCCCGGCCGTTTGGAAAATCCGGCCCCGAAAAGAAAAAGCACAAGGGTAAGGAAACCCATGACCGGCATATCCCGCCAAAGGACTTCCGGTGCAATGCCCATGGGCCGGATGGCCCCTGCAATGCCCACAACCGCAAGGGTGTTGAAAAGGTTTGAGCCTATCACATTGCCGATTGCAATGTCCGGCTCGCCCTTGCGCACCGCTGCAATTGAAGATGCCAGTTCCGGCAGCGAGGTTCCCACAGCAACAACGGTAAGCCCGATAACCAGATCCCCAACTCCCAAGCTGTGAGCCACCTGGACAGCGCCCCACACCAGAAGCCTGGATGATGCAAGAAGAACCAAGAGGCTTACAAAGACCAGGAAAAGCGATTTGGCAAGAGGCGGGCCGTCCGTGTTTTTTTTAATACCGCCAGGGCAGTCCAAAACAGCGGCCCCCTGACCCAATCCCTGAAGAATGGCCACCGCCAGAAGCGCGGTAAAAACAGCCAGCAGGGCAAAGGCGTTGCCCCGCGAAAGCTCGTGGTCCATAAGCAGCAGGAAGGAAAACCCAGTTACAACGGCAAGGGCCGGTAATTCCCTGCGAATAATGCCTGACTGGAAGGCAAGAGGAGCCATGAGCGCGGTGATGCCCAGGATAAGGCCTATGTTGGCTATGTTGGAGCCGTATGCATTGCCCACAGCAATGCCGGGGCTGCCGGACAGGGCTGCCAGGGCTGAAACGGCAATCTCCGGAGCAGATGTTCCAAAGCCCACAACAACCATGCCCACAAGAAGAGGCGGCACGCCAAGCCTTTGGGCAAGGCAGACCGAGCCTTCCACAAAGCGCCCTGCGCTTACAATCAGCAAAAACAGCCCGCAAATCACGGCAAGGAAGGCAGGAATCATCTTATTGACCAAACAAGGCCGATTTAAGGGTAGGTTTTCATTCCCAGTGCATTTTAAATTGGCTGCGCCCTGTTCCAGGCAATCGGGGAGGCCAGGGTAAACTTTTGGAAAAAGCGTTAAGGCATTATAGCCATTACCCGGCCCGAAATTTTAAAGTCCAGAATCCGCTGGCCCGTAATGGCGTGTACAGGCCTCTCGCCATCAAGCTGGTAAAAGGTTCTCCCGCCAAGATGCACCTGGAGGTGATCGGTCTGAAACTGAATCATGCCAGGGCACAGAACATCAAGAGGTCTGCGGAAAAACCGGGTGAGGTGCATGGACCACCATTCCCGCAGGTGCGAGATTACCGTGACCTCGAACTTTCCATCCCCCATGTCCGCCTTTGAGCTGATAAGGGAGCCTCCGGCATACACCGGCGTGTTGGTTACAAGTATGCCCCGGCTTCCTGCAGGCACATTGAGCACCTTGTAGTTGCCATTGGAATCGGAAAATTTGAGCTTATAGGGAAAGGGTATGGAATAGGCAAGGTTTCTCATGGCCAGAAGGCCATAAAGGGTGTTGTTGACAATTATCCTCACCCTGGCCGCGGGCTGCATGGCTTTGGGCCTCAACTCATTGAAAATATTGGATGTGCGGGCATCGCTGCCTGCCCCGAAGTAACCTGCGCAAAGGCTTTGGCCGTTGACTTCCATAACATCAATGGGCTTGGCCTTGGCCTTTAAAATGACTGCCAACGCCCGGTTTATGCCGCCCTGCTTGAGCAGGGCGAACATTCCCAACGAGCGGGCCATGTCATTGCCCACGCCATAGGGCAGGATGCCAAGCTTTGGAACCTTTTTCATGCGGGCTACGGCCTGCATGATGCCGCCAAATGTGCCGTCCCCGCCCACACCCACAAGAACTTCGTAATGAGGGGCCAGCTTTTTTACCTGGGCGGCAATGTCAACTCCGGTAAAGGCCGTGTCGTAATGCTCGGCCCCCACTCCGCCCTGGTGCAGGGCGCTCTTTATGCGGGCCTCAAGCACAGGGCCAGGAGAGCTTCCGGAAACCGGATTGATGAGAAACAGTATCTTTTTTTTCATAAAATCCCGCCGCCTTTTGCCATTGAATAAGGATGGCCTTATGCCTCTTGAGGTTGTATCAGGCAATCCGGCCATCAATAAAATCAGGAATAAAAATTTTTACCAAAAATTCTGGCTGCATTTTTTTAACAAAGAGGCCGCCTCTCTCCGGCCAAAGCGCACCATATCAAAGGCAGACAGGTTGAATATGCTTGTCGTTATGGCGCTGCCCAAAAAGCAGGCAAAAAGCTTGTTCCCCCAAAAAAAGCCCCTGTTCTAGAAACATTGCAACACATGGTTTGTCAAGATTATTGCAACTTGAGTGCCTAAAACCAAGGCAAAAGCAAAGGCGGCTTTTTGCCTTTCAAGGAAACTGAGTGTAGCGGCGGGTCATGGTAAGAATATTGTTGCCATCTATTGTGCGGTATTCAACGCTGTCCATTATCTGCTGAATTATGTAAAGGCCCATGCCGGATTCAGGAAGGCTGAAAATGTCCTTGGGGTCAAAATTTAGGGTGCGTTTTGTGAGCCGTCCCATGGAATGGCCGTCATCGCAGACATCAAACTGGACATATTCTGCCCCGGCTGTAACCACAACCGTTACCATGCGGGATTCATCAAAGCGATAGGCGTGTTTGATAACATTGTTCAGGGCTTCAACAACGCAGGTTTCCAACTGGTGGGCATCAAGCTCGGAAAAGGCAAGATGCGCACAGATGCGGTTTACTGCAAGCCCCACCATGAAGACATTTTTCAGATCCGCCTCAATGGTGAATATTATGCGCCGCTGGGCCATGCCCTGCTCCTTTGGAACGGCTCTTTAGGTCGCAGCCAACACAGACAAGGGAAAGCGCCTTTAAGAAGCCTTTCTGCCTGCAAGGGCCTTTAGCTGGTTTGCATGGGGCATAAAAGATTCTGTCTAAAGGCGACTTTAAAAGGTTTTATACCATTAAAAACAGCGCCGGAAAAGCCCTGCATGATTTTGGCGGTTTTACGGTTTTTTTGGCCGGTGTCTGGCAATTCTGTCAAATACCCGTAAGGAAAGACTCAAAGGAAGGCCTTTTACCAACGCTCTGGCGGGTTGTTTTTTGCACGCCAGGCAGCAAATGCGTTGACAATGCGGCCCAACAGCGTTGCAAGAAGGATAAGGGCAAGAACAACACCCAGGGGCACGGCCAGCCACAGGGCCACCCGGAAGGCCAGATAGGCCACAGCCGCCAGAAAGGCCGCAAAGCCAAGAATAAAGGCCGCCACCACAAGGGTGAGGCATCCCGTGGCAAAGTCCTTGCCCAGCATCAGGCCCGTATTTCTTGAAGGGCCTGGCCCCACCCGCTCATGCCCATTGCCGGAAAGAACAAAAGGGTCCTTTTCGGCCCCCGCCCCATCAGGGGGCCTTTGCCCGCTCTTTTCCGCCGGGCCTTTTGGGGAGCCTTTTTGGGGGCTGTTTTGGGCCATATTCTTCTTTCGGTTTCAGTTTCGGGCTGCCTAAAGCGCCCTTGCCCATTCAGGCCGCAGGCCAACCTTGCCTTCCAGGGCCTCTTGAATAAGGGCAAGGGTTTTTTCCTTGTCCCTGGGCAGCCTTGCCCTTATGGGCAGGTAGTTGGATGCGTGGTTGGCATGAAAAAGCCCGTTTGTGAGGTTTGTGTGGGCAATCATGGCGCCAAGCTCCTTTAAAAGCTCCTTTGGCCCCATCATCTCAAACTCGCCGCGCTCGTGCTGGTCCCACATGGGCGTTCCAGGGCACAGCATCAAGGACAATGCGCCGACGAATTCCGGATCAATGGCGGAAAGAACTTCTCCTGTGGCCTTTGCGTGCTCAAAGGAGCGCTCTGGCCCCGCAAGGCCCAAAAGAACGGTTATGGAAAGAGCTATTCCCGCCTCCCGGCACTTGCGGCCCTGCTCTATCATGGCAGCGCTGTCCGCGCCCTTGCACACGGCCTTTAGCGTTACATCATCGCCCGTTTCAAGGCCCATGTAGGCTATTTTAAGGCCAAGCTCCCTTAACCTTTTAAGCTCTTCAAGGCTTTTCATGGAAAGGCTTTTGGCGTTGGCGTAAGTACCCACCCTCGTAACCTGCGGAAGATGCTCGCGGATGCCTTCCAGAATTTTTTCAAGGCGCTTCTGGGGAATAATGAGAGCATCGCCGTCACAAAGAAAAGCCCTGCTCTGGCGGCGGCAGTATTGTGCAGCCCATTTGATGTCCGAAAAAATTATTTCGTCAGACTTTATTTTGAACCGTTGACCCTTGTAAGCCGCGCAGAATGTGCACTTGTTGCGCGAGCAGCCTGTTGTGACCTGTAAAAGTATACTGTCCGCCTCGCTTGGCGGGCGAATCATGTTGCCTTCGTAATGCATGATTTTTAACCAGGCCTTATAAAGCCAAGCAAAAGGCCTTTGGCCCGCTTCCTTTCTTGCTGTTTGCCGGACTTTGAAAAAATCCTTCCTGATAAAGGAATTTGAAAAGTCAGGCCTTAAAAGAAACCTTGCTAATGAATAAGGGCTGTTTTGCCGTTTTTCAAGTCCGCCCGCCTGCCCTTTGACAGGCCGAATTTTTCGCAGACCCCTTCCACCATTATATCCACAGCCTTCTCGTCGGCAGCATCCGGCGGCTCCCGCTGGCTGGCAACTGCCACAAGGGCCGCCACGCTGTCCTTGTCGTCCAGGTCAAAGGGTTTTTTTACCCAGAAAAGCCGGTTATCGTGCTTGATGTACATTACGGTAGGACCCAGAAGGGGCGACTTTTTGCGGCTTCTTGTAAAAAGGCCCATAACCGCAGCATAGGTTGGAGAGATGACTTTTTCCGGAGCCTTTTTGTAATTTAGCAGAATGCCAAAAAGCTTGAGAAGGCGCATTATGGAAGAAACGCGGGCGACAAGAAGCTCCTGCTTCAAATCCTGGCCCATCTTTTCAATGTCTTTGCGCGTAAAGGAAAGGTCTATCTCATCAACAATGGATTTATGAATGCTGTCAACCGTCTGCCGAAAGCGGGTGCGGACGGTGTCGTCCTTGTAGTAAAGGATTTTAAAGGCGTTGTGGATCATATCCTTCAAGTTGGGGTTTTTTAAAATGATCACATTGTCAACGCTTGTGTTTGCATAAACAGGCAGTTCGTTGTCCAGAACAAGCACATCTGTCTTGCCCTGGCCCGAAGGCCGCACGAACAGCTCCATATCCCGCTTTTCCACACGGCGGTAATCCGTTCTTTCCAAAAGCGCACGCATGGCCTGCTTGTCTATGGCCTTTATCCCGTCAACCTCCTTTTCCAGGGAGGCAATGACAGCCGCAGCAAGCCTGTCCACAGTCAGTTTTTCCTCAAGGCGAGTTGCAAAGTCCATTTTTTTTGTCGCTTTTAATAATAGTCTGCGCAAACCGCCATTATAAGCCGTCAAAAAGGGGTGGCACCAGCTTTCCACCTTTTTAAAAATTAACACAGGACACCGGGTCTGTAAACCAAGGTGAAAACAGGTTTGC